>JBBRRM010000130.1:0-7874 GCA_038275915.1 Nitrospirales bacterium | reverse complement strand
CCTCGCGTCGGGTGTGCCGTCTCCATCTCATTCCCCGATCGGACATCACACCCGACGCGAGGGGAATAACCCACACCCCCTCCGACCGATCTGCGTCCCGCTCTCGAACATATTCAACACGCGGCCGGTAGGGTCCCATCTCCACTGATCGATAATCTGGCACCAATCCTGTATACCCTTCACTGGCGGCTAGCGCCCTTATCGGCTTCTCCCCGGGCTCAATCGTCAAATCGAACCGACACCCCAGCCGATCCAGTGCTTCCCGCACCCGATCATCGAAGTATCGGTCCCCCATCCTTACTGATTCGCACCCTTTCCCGAACACGGACCGGAACGCCATAAAGGAGGTCACCATGCAATGCTCTACCCACGATGGGTTCCCGTAATCGCTCACCCATCGGTGAAGCGTCATATCCCATCGCCAGGCATGCGGATGCACCCCATGCTCATCGCCTGCCGCAACTGTCTCCGAGACTTCCGCTTCATATCGCCTTAGCCCCCAGTCTGGGGACCCATACACGAACTCGATCTGGGGATCCATGCGCCAGAACCAGTTCAGCCGAGTTGCCTCTCCTGTCGCGTCCGCTATCCGCGGGCGGAGCTCCCGCAGGAAGGGATAGAGTCGCTCGAAACCGCTCCAAGTCGCGGCATTCGCGGGATCGGGTCGACGCGGATCAGGCTCGACGTCGATACACAAGATCACCGGAATGCGTTCACCCATGGTAACCACTCAATTGTAGCCTCTGAATAAAGGCGACTCTCCAAACCTCGAACGTCTCCCCAATTTCTATCGCCCGACCTGTCCCGAAACAAAAGCCGATTATTTCACCCGTTGCGTTGATGAACAGCCCACCCCAAGCCATTGGCATTCCTCTCACGGGAGCTCGCACCATTGACGGAAGAATTCCACCGTATTCTTCCCTGCCGATGACGAACAGGATCTTTCTCTCATTCTCTTCCTCGAGCAAGCGGATAGACCCCAACGCCCACATATGTCGCAGTGCTCACTCGTGAGTCTGGAGCTCGTCCCCTAGTGGTTACTCCTGCCACGTGGTCGTCAATCACAAGTCATTACCGATCTCGTTGCTGGAAGCTTATTCGAATTCTGTTCCGAGTCCTTTGAGGGATCAGCCAAATTCCAAAATACAGCCCTACATCGAGGGCGGTCGGGCTGCCGTATTGGAACGCTTCCCGTAACAGCAACAAAAAAGCCTTCCAGTCGCCTTCTCGCACTGCATTCGCACTGAGCCAGGTCAGGAGAAAAGACGCGTAGGCCTTCGGTGTAACCAGGTGCTTGTTTTCATTGATCCAAGTGAGTGAATACCGCCAATCCGTTCTGCGGCTCATTGAGTTGTGTGTCTCTTCCCTATGCCAAATCACTAATGGTTCACGCAAGGGCACAAACTGGACGCCCACACCGTCTTGTGTGGTGGCCCTCAGAAGCCAATCCATATCCTCATGTCTCTGTAGCTCACGTCTAAAGGGTACCGTCTGCAAGAGGTCCTTCATCGCGAAGATCGTATTTGCTCCTATTATTCCCTCTCCGGAGAAGACACTCCTTCGGCAAAAGAGATATTCACTCATGGACTCGTTTGGTCTTGGGAATCTCTTTGGCCAAATAACATCGCCTATTTCAGTGCGGACAATCATACGGCACGACACAATGGGACACCGATAAGCCGACTGTTGCGCCGTGTGAAGTTGGGCCTCAAGTTTCTGAGGGAACCATTCATCGTCATCGTCCAGGAAAGCCACCCATCGGCTTCGAGCTTCCCCAACTCCAGCATTGCGAGCCTTTCCGAGTCCCACATGAAGGGGTAACGGTTTGACCCTCACCCTGGCATCATCGATTTGGCGAAGGACCTGTATCGTCACTTCATCGGGTCCGTCTACGACGATGATCACTTCGATTGCATCCAGGGTCTGCGCCAACGCACTTCGCACCGCTCGTACAACCAAGTGTGGCCTGTTTAGAGTCGGGATGACGACCGACACAATTGGTTCACGGTTTCCCACGGACATCTTCTACCCCTGACTGCGCCGGAACACTCGCATCCGGATCCCTCCCCTCGGCCGCAAGGTCATCTTGGGCTCCGGCACGATCGTCTGGTCTGGCACCAGGGACAACCTAAACTTCTGTGCAATGGAGGCCAACACTAAGGTGCCTTCCATCTTGGCAAAATGCTCCCCGATACAGACCCGTGCTCCTCCGCCGAACGGAAAATAGGAAAACTGTGGGCGCTCCTTTTTGGCTGCTTCCGTAAACCGTTCTGGATTGAACCGCTCAGGATCCGGAAAGTATCGAGGACGGCGATGCATGACATACGGACACAGATAAATTTTTGATCCTGCAGGGATTATGGCGCCGCTCGGCAGCTTGTCCTCTTGCTGCGCGATTCGGACGAAGATCCAGGTGGGAGGAAACAACCGCATCGATTCGGCGAGTATCATCCCAGTGTACGCGAGCTTTGGAAGGTCCTCCGCACCGGCCGCTCGACCACCGAGAACGTCATCAACCTCGGCAAAGAATTTGGCTTCGATATTCGGATGCTGGGACAAGAGATAGGAGGTCCACGTCAACGCCTCTCCCATCGTCTCATACCCTGTAATGAAGAGCGTCACAGCTTCATCGCGGACCTGTTGGTCCGTCATCCCGGTTCCATCGTCATATTTCGCCAGAAGCAGCAACGACAGCAAGTCTTCGGCGTCCGCGGGACGCGTGCGGCGCGCATGAATCGCTCGATACACGATGGCATCGATGCGCTGCATCGCGGTGCGGTACCTCCAACCGATACGACTCGGGATCCATTCAGGAAACGGGGAAAAGAACACGTGCTCCATATAGAGCCGTCTTATGGTGATGGCGTCAAGCAAGGCCGGCATCTCATCGTCCACATCGGATCCCAACACGCTCTTGACGATGTTCCGTTGAACCAATCCCATCATCTCCCGGCCCAGATTCAACTCTGAACGGTCTGTCCATTGAGCGAGCATCTGTCCAATGCCCTCTGTAATGGTCTTTGAAAAGGTCTCCACGGTCTTCCGATAGAACACCGGTTGCATCATCCTCCGCTGCTTGAGATGTGCGGCTCCCACGCTGGTTAGCAGGCCGCCTCCCGACAAACGCTTCCCTCCCGCACTGGTCATGCGAGGTGATTTGAGGTAGTTGTCCGGGTTCACGATCAAGATGTGTTTAATGTCTTCCGGATTGTTCATGAGAAACGTCGGCTCCCCGATCTTCAGCTTGATCACGTCGCCATAGGTCGCTGCACATCGCGACAGAAAACCCAGCTTATCGTATAAGAACGCCGGAAGATGTCCTATGAGGGGATAGCCAGCCGGGCCTCGAGAGCTGGATTCTGTTTTACGATTGCTGCTCATCTTCCGACAACATCCACGATGCCTCCCACCGCACGCTTCTTTTTTCCCACGGCGTCTATGAGGCCGAGGTAGCGAACCATATAGTGTTCTCGAGAATAGAATTGCTCGTAGCCCATACGGGCCCGCTGCGCGAGCGTCTCTCGTAAGGTGGTGTCCTGTGCAAGCCTGGAGAGAATGTGGCGGAGTTCCTCTCCTGATCGATAGACGAATCCTCCACCGGTTTTTTCGATCGCTTCACGGTTCCCGCCGGCGTCATGCACCACCGCCGGAGTTCCACAGGCCAGCGCTTCGAGCACGGTCAAGGGAAATACTTCCGGCGCCAACGACGGGAGGATCAAGCCGGTCGCACTTTGGTATGCGCCTACCAGTTGATGTTGCGGAACCGAGCCAAGAAAACGAATGTGGGGATACCCGGCATATTGCGTTTGAAGCAATTGCCGCAATTCTCCGTCTCCTATGACATGAAGGTCGAATTCCGGCAATTGCGCGAACTCCTCTAGGAGCAACCCGATTCCCTTGGAGGTCGTTAATCTGCCGACAAACAAGAAGCGCGGCCGGTCTCCAGAAACATGCCGCACTACACATTCGGGCTCCAGGTTAGAGAACGTCGGCAAGACATTGATTGGCGTGGTAAGTCCCGCGGCACGGTGCTGTTGTGCCGTAAATTCGCTTGGGGCTAGGAGTGCGTCGACATGGGCCAGACTACGCGGAATCAAGTCTGTATAACGCCACAATTGAGGCGGAACCCCTGAACGGAGACAGCAAGTGAAACATTCCGGGCGTTCGCAAGCCTGCTGCCGGTTCTTCCAAAAGATGTGTGTGGGACAGAGAAGCCAGTGTTCGTGCAAGGTATAGAGCGTCACAGGTGCCCGGCTCATCGGAAGAATACCTGGTCCCCCGATGAGGGAGATGTTGTGGAAATTAACAACGTCGAAATCCCGGTCGAGCACAGCTCGGAGCTGTGTCGTCTTTACTCCCGGCTTGCCTGTCTGTTGGGTGATCAGAGGAGACAGCATCCCGAAGGGGCTGCGAATGCGGTGCACCAGTACTCCGTCCCGCTCGCCTTGAGCAGCCGACTGCTCCCTGCCTTGCAGGCGGTAGGCATCTTCGCAATGCAGGACCTCAACATGATGTCCTCGCGCCACCAACGCGCGAGCCAGCGCCTGCACGAAAACAGCATCCCCGCCAAAATGGTAGGGAGGATAAAATGTGGTCACCATGCAGAAACGCATTCGATATCTCATCAAGCCATTTTTTTAGAATAACTAATGACTAGGGTGTTGCCGGCTCCACCGGCTCATCCCGACTGAGCATATTGCTCCAGCCCTCCACCAATGAGTCCTCTATAAATGGTTCCATTGAGGTCAACCACACATTTCGTCGGCGTGTCAGCGATAGGCCGTCGCTCCCATGGTTTGACCACGATACGCAGCCAGCATCCCTGGTATTTCGAGGACGTGCGTAATAATCGTGAGGACCAATGCCAACGGTAGCTCGTGCGGTTTCACATTGTACTGGCGAAAGCAACGAAGGCAATCGCGAACGCTATCGAAGGTTTTTCCCGCCACGATCACTGGAATGGCAATGGCGCCGACGCGGACTAACCGCGCAAACGGAAGCCGCTCATCCCGCAGCCGCGTGATGACGGTGCTATAGCCATGATTGCGTCGGATATCCCGCTCCATGGACCATCCTTCGAAGTCATGCACCACCACCAGCCCCGGGTCGAACATCAATTTCGCGTGACTGCGGAGAAAGGCCTCAGACTGTATCCGCGACGCGAAGGCGCCAAGACCGACGGGAAGCGGATGGCGACGATAGACCTCCCGTCGGAAGGCGGCGGCATTACCGGATATGAATCGAGTCGGTCCACGGCGTCCTGGGTCAAGATATGACCGCGACAGCAGACCGAGCACTCGTTCCATCCGTGACCGGCCTGGGTACATGGTCTTGGCGCTGACAGCCGCGACGTCGGGATGCTCGGCAATATCAGAACGTAACATTTGCAGCCACGACTGCTGTGGGATGCAGTCGGCATCGACGACTGCGACCCAATCGCTTTTAGCCATTTCCACCGCCCGGTTTTTCAATTCGTAGGAGGATTCGGCATCGCTAAAGAGAATTGTCATGTTGGGGACCATCGCCGCTACATCGCCAGGGAACTGACCTTCGAATCGAGATGACTCGACGAGAATGAACTCTTCGGCAGGCCTTCCAGTTTGGTTTGCCCAAGCCCGCAAGGCGCGACGCAGGTCCCCCCACGATTTCTCTTCTCCAGCCGCGTAGTCCGATACCACGATCACCGATAGAGTGACTTCTCGTTCCACAGAATGAACTCCTTTATCCCTTTGATACCCGAGTCCTTCAGGACCTGAGGTTGTGTTGTGCATTCACGTCACCGGTGCTACTGCCAGCGCTGCGGCGGTCGATCCACCGGATTCGGCGCCCTGTTACACCATGAAGTGTGGCGAACACACTGACAGCAACGTCGACGACGAACATGAGAGGAAAGATCGCGAACACGGTGCATGCGAGTCGGGGCTCTGGACGGGCCTTTCCCACTGCAGTGATGACTGCGGCGACCGCCGGGACGGCATAGGCCATCAGCCACCAAGGGCTGAGGTAGCCGCCGACGATGCATGCGGCGACCAGCAACAGCACCACGCGGTCGAGGTAACCGGCCGCCACGAACGCGGCCTCGAGTCCGCGCACATGGCGACTGCACGCCATGAGTCCACGGCTCCAGCGGAGCCGTTGATTGAGATAGTGTCGGAACGAGTCGGCGACGGCCTCTCGGACGAAGCGGGTCCTCCCGCCGCTGCCGGCAAGCGCCAGTGACACCTCGGTATCCTCGCTTAAGGAGCCGGCAGGGAACCCGCCGATGCGTTCGAGGGCAGATTTTCGGTAGGCGCAGTTGCCGCCCATAGTGGGTGGATTCAAGCCCAAGGCCTCCTTGGCCGCGAGGTTGACCAGTTGATGGGTCCATGCTTCCAAACACACGTATGCCACGATTGCATTTATCTTGCGAAACTCGGGCTGTCGATAGCCACACACCGCCTCGGTCCTGGAGTCGGCGAATGGCTTTATCAGCAGGCGCAGCGAATCGGGACGGGGGCGCTGATCGGCGTCGTAAACCACCATCACCTCGGGCCTGCCGGCAGCCGCAGCGAGTGCATGATT
Organism: Nitrospirales bacterium; assembly: GCA_038275915.1. Classification (GTDB taxonomy): domain Bacteria; phylum Nitrospirota; class Nitrospiria; order Nitrospirales; family Nitrospiraceae; genus Palsa-1315. Next base: position 1,313 of record JBBRRM010000130.1, on the reverse strand, counting down.
GAGCGCCTCGGCCTTGCCCACATGCTCGTCGAGAACAATGAGCCGGACATTTGCCCGTTCACGGGCCCACGCCGCAGCCAGTCCGGCGCTGGCGTCTTTTGAGGCATCGTCGACGAGACAGATCGAGAGACATTTGGTCTCGTAATTTAAGGCATTAAGGCTCGACAACAAACAGGGCAGAGAGTCCTGCTCGTTCCTGAATGCCACGGCTATGAGCACTTTGGGCAAACAGCCCGTCTCCGCTCGGGTGGGACGCCGCAGCCATGAAGCCATGACCCACAACAGCCGACGCACAGAGAAGAGCACCAGTATACCAATCAGAACATCTGCAGCGATGTGCACCGGCTCCTCCACTTCGATACTCCGCCGTTCAGCACCGTTCAGGTAAGAACGACCGTTGTGCTGCTCCCGTCAGGTCCTACGAGTATCGATGAGACTGGCCTTTGTAGCGGCCTGAGGGCGGTCGGCGACAGGCTCAGGCAATTGGCCTTGTCCAGACGCTGGTTCGAAGATTTTTCCCCCTACTGTATAGCGAGACACAACGACTACGGTGATCTCCGCCGGTTCATGTGCGCACCTCCTTAGGCTTCTGTGCTCCCACTTTCCTCAGCCATGGCCTCATGCGAATGGTCTCCCGTACTCGCACGTAATGTTCCGCATCAATTTGTTCCGGTTCACGCGATTAGACCGATGGGACTCTCTCACGAAGCAGGCGACGCTGTGACTTATTGTGTATGCATGTAGACACTCAGACGTGACTATGTTTCGGGAGAAAATCGAGAATCGGCCTCCCGTCGATTCCAGAGAGCGCAACCCCCAAGCGTGCCGCCAAGGTCGGAGCGAGATCGACTAACGCCATGTCACCTTCGAGTGCGCAGGGCGCGAGATCCGTGTTCCGAGCTAAAACGAGGCCCTTCGGACGGTGATCGCCCGTGCGAGGGCTGAGGGACTCTACTCGAACCTCACCGATTCGTGGTGAGCGAACGGCTGGAATAGGAGCGTCGTGGTTCCACTCGATCACGAGATCCGGAAACTGGTCGCGAAACGGTCCCGGGAAAAGAAGATCGCCGTGGAGAACGCGCGTCACCGCGGGCGCCCCGGTCGCCACGTTTACGAGTGAAAGGAGCTCTCGTTCGACCCAATCGCACAATTCATGGTACGGCAGTCCTGAGTCCACGTGCCCCTTCGGCTCACGTCCTCGGAGGTTGAACCGGACTCCGCCGCAGTTATCGCTCGTGGGGACGGCAAAAAATCTCCGCGTTGCACGTTCACGCTGACGAGGGGCGTCGTAGAGCCGGTCCGCCACGCGGCGC
>JBBRRM010000129.1:0-7880 GCA_038275915.1 Nitrospirales bacterium | reverse complement strand
TCTATCTGAGCGTGCAAGACCCGTGGACGATTCTCCGCTTGCTGCTATCCATCGGGGTGGTGTCACTCTCCTATACGCTCTATTTCCTCCACAGTGAGCGCTCGCGCGAGTTTCTGTATGGGGTATTGTACGGTTACTTTTCTTTCTTCAGTCTCTTCTGGATTTTTCCCTACGCATTGGTCACGGTGCGCAACCGATCGTGGTTGACTCGCTGAGTGAAGCAGCCGCAGGAACCGGAGCAGCAGTTCGAATAGCATCGACTGTCTGATCACATCACACTCGTCGCATGTCTCTCTGCGATTCCCGTCTCCTGTCTTTCAGAACGTGCTGGCGCATCTGACCGTTGGGCCCCCCCCCGACTTTCCTGACGATGACACAGGCACCTCAGCCTGTGCGTCTTCGCTCTGTGGTGCCAGCGCGAACGCGCACAGTGTCCGCAGAATCACCCCAGGCTCTCATCAGAAACTGTGCAGGCCGACTGGCAGTTCTTCCTATCCAGAACAATAACTTGCAGCATTTCCCCTTTCCCGCATGTCCAAAGGGCATGAAGATTGCGCTGGAGGAAATCGTCGCAGGTACGATGCTTGAGACTTTTTAAGCATCTGATCCACTCGTTCGCTGGATTGCGGAAGGAGTACTCCATGCTTGAACAATTTCTGTACAACGTGTCCCACAACCTGTTCAAACCGCTCCTGCTATTTTTCTACATGGGGTTTGCCATTCCCTTGTTGCGGGTCCCTTTTGAATTTCCGAAGGTGCTCTATCAAGGTCTGACGATCTATCTGTTGATCGCCATCGGCTGGCACGGTGGCGAGGAGCTCGCGTCGCTCTCCGCAATCGACTTGCAGCATGCCGCTGGATTTATGGTCATCGGCTTTATTGCCAATACCCTGATCGGGGTGGCCGCCTATTACATTCTCCGTATGGTCACAAAGCTGCGAAAGATCGATGCCGCGACTGTGGGCGGTTATTACGGGTCAGATTCGGCGGGAACCTTCGTGACTTGCCTGGGCGTGCTCACTGCCGCCAATATCGCCTTCGCGGCCTACATGCCGGTCATGCTCGCCGTCATGGAAATTCCCGGCTGTCTCGTCGCGCTGTATCTGGTCTCGCGGATGCGTGCGTCCGGTCAGATGGACACACATGGGAACATGCCAGGGGAATCGGGATACGACGCGTCCACCAGGGGGATGCGACCTCTTCCAGAAATCCACTCGGATGACGCGCATCCTATGCACGCGCCGGCTCCCGCGCAGTCCCTCGGTGCAGCGGCCGCGGCGGACTTCGTGCAATCCGACAGCGGCATTTTCAACAAGAAGGTCATGCATGAGGTCTTTTTGAATCCGGGACTGTATCTGCTCTTTGGCGGCATTTTGATCGGGTTCATTGCGAGGCTTCAGGGAGCGAAGGTGACGGAAGTTGACGACAAGTTGTTCGTCGTGATGTTCCACGGGTTCTTGTGCCTGTTCTTGCTAGAGATGGGGATGACCGCGTGCAAACGGCTGCCGGACTTGCGGAACGCAGGATGGGGCTTCATTGCGTTCGGACTGATTGCGCCGAACGTATTTGCCACCATCGGCATCCTGGTGGCCCATGCCTACAGTCTGTTCCTCGGGCAGCCGTTCGACATCGGTACCTATGCGCTCTTCGCCGTACTGTGCGGAGCATCGTCGTACATTGCCGTCCCGGCCGTTCAACGCCTGGCAATTCCCGAAGCGAGCCCGACCCTGCCGTTGGCGGCGTCGCTGGGTTTGACGTTCTCCTATAACGTCACGATCGGGATACCTGTGTATATTCTGATCGCGACCGCACTGACCGAAGCGCTGCCGGTGAAATAATGTGTGTTCAGCAAGTTGTTGAGCGCGTCCGATGCTGACGTGGCACTGTCAATCATGATCAGGGCGATCGCTCCTGCAGTGGCACCTGGGAGTGCTGGAATGGATCCGGGCATTTACGTTGAGGAGCGTGAAGGTCGGGAGGCGGGCTATGACAACAGAATTGATCAGACTGGTGTGGTGGGGGACTTTGTGCGGGCTTGTATGGGTCATCGTGATGGTTTCTCTTATATGGGCCTATGCCTCGAAGAGAAGGGGAGAACCATTCAGGAAGGAAATGATCGTTCGATACATATTGACGGTGTTTCTGCTATTCGCGCTCCAACTCGCCGCTCTAGCCCTCACGTTTCTTTCGTACCTCCCACACTGGTCAACTGACATGAAGATGACGCAGCACCCTTCCTCATACGGTGTCACCAAGTAATTAGACGAGGGACCAGAGGCGACGCTCGCTTCTCCTTTGAGTTGACTCTTTGTGTTCGGGATACTAGCCTATCACCGCTTCTCGGGCGGGACTCGCAGTGCAGTGCCATCCGCGCAAGGGAAGACTTCCATCCTGAATATTGGAACAAAAAGCATCGGGACACGTCACCTCTTCCTCGCGTGGGTTGGGTAGGGGAACCATGAAGAGATTTCATGCCGGACTGAACGTTCTAAATTTGGAGGGTCCGCTGTCGCGCGCGATGTGCTTCGCGGCGCTATTTGTCTTCGCATCCTGCACCACGTCGTTGGACATGTCCGGTGAGCGGATCAAGCCACCCGGGCCGGAATCGGGCGTGGTGATCGGCTCGCTATTGGTGCAGCCTGAATCGAGTGCGTCCGACAAGAAAATTACAGGACGCGATGGTTCCGGAGCCTCATATGAATTTGATATCGTGCAGATCCGACCGGCCGATCCCAACGGTGAAGATCCCTACGCAAAGTCATATCAGCTTGATGCCCAGGCCGGAGAAGAGCGGACTTTCATCTCCCGCCTGCCACCGGGACAATACCTCATCAGGAGATTTCGTCAGGCTGCGGTCGTGGGTCTCGGGGGCGAGTTGGATTTGGTCTTTGACGCCGCCCCGGGCGAAGTTCGCTACATCGGACGGGTACGCATCGAGATTCCCCAGCGAGTTTCCAGAGGGAAAGGCTATAGCTTTACCGTAGAAAATGCGCGCGAGTCTGCCTTGGCGCAAGTATCCGTCCGGCACGGCGATCTGACGAAGGCCGCTGTGGACGGACCCATGCATGCTCGCCCGCCTGCTGCCCCGTAGAAGACAGACTCGCCCGCGCTTCTCAATTCCATTCCTGCTCGCCCGTCCGCGTGACGCTACGGATGGAATCAGCCTGTGCCGGACCTTGGCTGCTGTCTGCTGATATAAGCGGACAGTTGCCGTTGCGACTACGCCGCCACTCGATACACCCAGCGCGTACTGTTGCGGTGTATCTCCGCCATCGCTTTTCGTTCCCGAATCGCTCCCGCCATCGTGAGTCCTCCGAAGAAGATTGCAACCAAGGCCATAGCGGCTGCAATCAGGACGCCCATCGGGATTTGCGGCAACGTGGCCGGCTCCTGGGAGGCGGTGATCTCCGTTGATGCCGGTGTGGATTCGATTGCGGCGAGCAGCTGGATCCGATCTGCCAAGGCATCGGTGCGGACGGCCGCGACGACCAAGCTGGCCAATTGATATTGGTTGTTCGCCCAGCCCTCTTCCATCGTTGCCTGCAGATGTGTCAGATGCATGATTGCCTGACCCAATCGTTCCTGGATCGACGCGCCCAGGCGTTCGAAGTTCTGAGCCGTCTCCACAATCTGGTGTCCGAGATACGCTTGCCACGTCGAGTCGAACTCCTGGTCCATCCGCTGCTCCCGGGCTTCGGTCATATGAATCATGCGGTCGTTGTAGAGGGAGAAGTACTGATCTGCCGACAACATGTCGCTTCGAACGCCGCGTTTCGTGAAATTCACGATCGCTCGTCCCATGACGGTTTGAACGCGAGCGGCATGGTTTTCGGGAATGGTGGCTACTTCGCGCAGGACCTCTCCGAACGGCCCACCAGGGAGGGATTGCAGATTGTGCTGTGCCAGGGTTGCCCGATTCCACTCGGTCGCCGCCTCTGCCATTCCCTGGTTCATACGTTGTTCCAGGATTGCGCGTTCGACAATCGCTTGTCCAAGGGCGGGCTGGAGCATGGTCATGCCCGCCTCTACCCCCATTGGTTCCTCGATAGGAGTGTAGGCGAGGGGGGTCTGGAAGGTTCCAGTAGCGGCAACAAAGAGCAGGAGTGCGCCGAAGACGATCGCGCACATGCCCACACCCACGATGACGTCGATGGTGGTGTATCGATACGACATAACGACCTCCTTGGTGCCCGGTTCATTCGACGAGCGGTCGGTTCCGCAGGCCGTCTGAATCGAGTGACGTGATGCTGCATTCACCTTTCAGCTGTTCGACACGTTCCATTGCACGATCATTCGACAAGGGTGGGCGCGGGACCGCGCGCGCACGCATCCTGTCGCGAGGTATCCGGTCTATTTTATTGGGAAGTGAGCGATTGCTGCGGAGGGTACACCCGGCAGGGCCACACCGTTGGATCTGTTCTCCACGGAGGACCATGGCCACCACCTTTTGAATAGAGGCGGTTCGATGTAACGATTAACTCTACGCCGCACAGCTAACCCGGTCAAGAGGGGAAATCCTAGGACAGGTTGAGGTCGAGGTTAAGGTTGAGCGGAAGCCGGTTTTCTTCATCTCACCCTTAACCTGAGCCGTAACCTTAACCTGTGTTGGCGGACTTTTTCAGCATCCTGCTGTGGCGGCGTTGACACCTCTCACCTATGTGATACCCTGTCCAAGTTTCTACTTACTCTCCACTGCATTTCACGATCCAGACATCGGCGAGAGGAGGCATCCATGGCAACCTTCATGCACTCGTTTCAGGCCCAGACCTATGCGTTGCTGCGTATCGTGACCGGGTTCCTGATTTTCTGGCACGGGACGCAGAAGTTATTCGGTGTGCCGATCCCGGCCCCTCCGCAGCTGCCTTCTTTCGTGATCGCCATCGCAGGTCCTATCGAGTTGGTGGGGGGGCTGCTCGTCATGATTGGCCTCTTCGCCGGCTGGGCGGCCTTCCTGTGCAGCGGGCTCATGGCCTTTGCCTATTGGATGGTCCATGGCACCCAAGCGCTCCTTCCCATTCAGAACCGCGGCGAACTGGCCGTGCTCTTCTGTTTCATATTCTTATTCATCTCCTCGCAAGGGTCTGGCATTTGGAGTGTGGATGCGGCCCGCAAGGGAACCTAGCAGGATGCTGAAAAGGTCCGCCAGCATCGTTCTCCCCTCGAAAGCATCCTCAACGTAGCCCAGAGGCTACGCCTGCGGTGCTTTCATCGTCTGCGGCCTCGCTGGACGAACATTTTGAGCATCCTGCCGAGGGCTCTTTGGTGCCGCACATAAAAACCACCAAACCTCTAGCGTGGCACAGTAGTTTTGTCGCAGCCTGCTGCTGTTCGATCTGGTGAGGAAAAGCTCCGGGAATCGTCATGACTATCTGACCACTCGTCCGGGTTGTCCGCCCGCCTATCTCTCCTCGAGATCAGTCCAAAAAAATAGCAGGTCCCTGTCTCTCTCAGCCGGGCATATGCTTATGACGCCTGCAGCGCCGGTTTTGTGTTGTGAAGCGTGAGCGTGACGGCGAGGGAGACAGTCGCGCAGAAGCTCAGGTAGAAGGCAGGTGCCAACACATTGCCGCTCGATTCGATGAGGACCGTGGCAACCAAAGGAGCCGTGCCGCCGAACAAAGCCGCTCCCATGTTGTAGCCGACTGAGAGGCCTGTATAGCGTTGCGGCGTGGGAAAGAGGTCGGCGATGGCGGCAAAGAATGGCCCCATGTAGCAGGCCACCAGCAGGGTGAGCACGACTTGAGCCGCGACCATACGCGGCAGGTGGTTGCTCGTGAGCCAGAGAAATGCGGGATAGGACAGGAGCGCGATCCCCGCGGATCCCGTCATCAGCAGGGCGGTCTGACCGATTCGATCCGACCAGGCGCCCATTAAAGGAATCGACAAGGCCAGGAGGATCATGCAACCGGTATTGAGGGACAGCAGGGTTGCCAGCGGAACGGTCGTGACGGTGAGGAGGTACGTCGTCAGATAGACATACAACAGATAGAACGCGACACCGTGCAGCCACACGAGCCCGATCACCTTGGCGACTGCGAGTCGATGTGAAGTGAATACGTCGCGAACCGGGGATGAGGCGAGTCCTCCTGCACGGCGAACGGATTCGAACGCCGGCGACTCTGCCACTCTGGTTCGCACGTACCATCCCACCACCGCGATGAGGCCGCCCAGCATGAAGGGAATTCGCCAACCCCACTGATGGAGCGCTTCGTCTGTCAGATTTGACGCGATCAATGCGCCTACGCCGGATCCGAGGATGGCTCCGATCTGCGCGCTGAACCCTGCCCAACTTCCGACATAGCCGCGTTGCGAGTCCGCCGCATGTTCGACGAGAAAGGTGGCGGAGCCGGTGAATTCTCCGCCGACGGACAAGCCTTGGAGAAACCGGCAGAGCGTCAGGGCGATGGGAGCAAGCGCCCCGATGGTGTCGTACGTCGGGAGCAGACCGACCAGGCAGGTTGGGACGGCCATGAGGAGGATCGACCAGGCCAGCGCATTGCGTCGTCCCAGCGTATCGCCCCAATAGCCGAACAGCATGGCTCCGAGGGGCCGCGCCAGAAATCCGACCGCAAAGACGCCGAAGGCGGAGATCAACGATACGGAGGGAGAATCGGAGGGAAAGAACAAGGCGGCGAACACGGGCGCGAAATATCCGTAGAGCGCGAAGTCATACCATTCGAGCACATTGCCAACCGCCCCGGCGAGGAGCGTTCTCTTCATCGCGGACGGGGTGGTCAGGCTCATAGGTGAAGGGAAGGCTAAGGTTGAGGTCAAGGTCAAGGTTGAGGGAAGATTCGGTATGTCCTACCTCAGCCTTAACCTGAGCCTCAACCTTCAGAAACACTGGCGGACTTTTTCAGCATCCTGCCCGAGACGCCTGACATGCTCTCTCAGGAAGGACATGTTGACGGACTGTCGCCGTCAAACCGACTGTGAAAATTCGCTGTGGTCAATTCATCGGCGATTCTTGCCGGAGAATGTCTTGCCGCAATGGCGTATCGACCATAGCTGCAGAACCCACGGCTATCCTTGCCCGTGAAGCGGAGATACCCGGTCCATTCCACTGACGAGTTGATCACGATTTCAAAATGAAGAGCTCGATTTCTTCTCCCGAATCTCACGCCTAATTGACGTACCTCCGAATAGTCACCATCTATTCCGTTGAAACCATCGTCAAACGTACAGAGTCTTCCGGCGTGAATAGGGTCTGCCACGCCGAGGATGGGAACGACGCCTTTGGTCGGCTTGTCCGTATCCAGACCATTCAGCCTGATGCATCTCACATTAAAACTCTTGAGGGGGAAGCCGGCCAGGCTTAGTGCCCTGACTTCGACGAATAGCCGTTGCTCTCCTGTCCCGACAACTTTGAGGGAGGGAGGCTCGGCGATGCTTCGAAGAGGAGAACCGGTGTTGATGGGGAGGCGATTCAGAATGCGTAGGTGTAAATTATGGTTTCGGTAGATGGTGATCTTATACAGCCAGACACAGAGAACAATGATCGCTAGAGCACCTGATAGAAGAATGGGGACCGCCCATACAAGGCATTCGTGACTGGGAGAGAGAGCAAAGAGACTTCCAACACACGTCATCATCACCATCCTTAGGCAATCAGTATTACACCTAGCGTACCACTATTAGGCGGGATTCTAGCGATGCATTCGGGCTCTGTAAAGGGGGAACGGGAGTAGCCGGACCATCCTTCTTGCTCGCGGAACGCGCACGATCAGAATGTGCTCGTTCGACGCGCGCAGTGAAGGACAGTCCGGCCACTCCCTGAGGGGAAAGTGGGAGGGTCCGGAGAAGCGAGACAGCTGGCATGGTCTCTGTGCTCGCAGAGCCCCCACGATGAAGCGGTGGTCGCTCGATGCGCGCAGTGAAAG
>JBBRRM010000128.1:0-7883 GCA_038275915.1 Nitrospirales bacterium | reverse complement strand
GTGGTCCATCCGTTTAACGATCCGTTCGTCATAGCCGGTCAAGGAACGGTCATGGTTGGGGTTGTCGATCAAGTAGCCGATCTGGACATTGTATTGGTATTGGCGCCAGTCGGTGGTGGAGGCTTGCTCTCGGGTCTCTGTCTGGCGGCACAGGCACTCCGCCCGAGCATGACCATCTTTGCCTGTGAGCCGGCGGGCGCTTTGGATGCAATCGACTCGGTCAGGCAGAACCGGATCGTTCCCATGCCCAACCCCAACACGCTTGCCGATGGCCTTCGAACGAGTCTTGGGGAACTGACTCTCCCGATTCTCCGTCGGTCCGTAACGGGATTCTTTGTGGTGGAAGAAGAGGAAATTGTTCAGGCAATGCACTTCGTGTATGAACGACTCAAGGTTGTGATCGAGCCCTCGAGTGCGGTGGCGTTGGCGCCTCTGCTCAGACATGAGGCAGGACTGGTCGGTAGGCGGGTTGGGGTGGTGCTCACCGGGGGGGATATGGAATGGTCGGGCGTTGGCCACCTTTGTTAGGGGTCGGGGACTATAGAATGTTTAGCGCGCCGGTTGTGTGAGAGATTGCAGCCGCCTTACCAGTTCGGCTGCATGAGAGAGTTCGTCCGGGGTGAGCGGGGCTCGACTAAATCGACCGCGCTGATAGAGGTCGGTCACGTCAGCCACCATAGGACCGGCAGCCCTCCACTGCTGTTCCACCAGTTGGGCATATTCCCTCGGGGTGGCGGCTGGAGTTTTTCTCATGCCCCGTCTTTCCATTGTGCGAAGCATGCGGGTATAGAGCTGGACGATCGCAAATTGCGGGACTGATATTGGAAGATGGGTGGTGGCCCAAAGCCCTAACCTGTCCCGAAGCATGAGGAGAAGGAAGGCAAGACCTACCACCATTGCTCCCATCACGAGTTCCTGCATGCCTGGCTGGAACGTTCGAGCGATATATGCCAGTCGGCTAAAGACCCGGTTTATCGAGTCTCTCATCGATGTAACCCAGCGGCTCATTTTTCCCCGCAATGCATCGCTACCCTCTTGTACCCCATGAACGACTGCCAGTTGATCCTTCGCGCTGTATCGAACAAACAGACGGTCCCACTGTAATCGAATAGATTCTCCGAGTCGTCCGAGGGACTCCCAACGGGAAGCAGCGGCCGTCGCGATGAGAGTCGGCGTGGGATCCATGGTGATCCATCCCGAGCGAGGGAAGTAGACTTCGACCCAGGCGTGGGCATCCCGCTGACGCACGGTGAAATAGCTCCCGTATTCGTTCCACTCTGTGGCGAGAAATCCTGTCACCAGTCGAGCGGGAATCCCGACGGTCCGCAGCATGACAACCATGGCGGTTGCGTAATGTTCGCAGTATCCGGTTTTGCGTACAAAAAGAAACTCCTCAAGCGGATGACTGAGCGTGGCAGTGCCGGCTTCAAGGCTATAACCATAATTTTCCAAGAGGTGCCGTTGAATCGCCAGCGTTTGCCCGAACGGGGTCGTGGCCTGCCGGATGATGTGATGCGCCAAGTCTGAAATTTGCTGTGATCCCGCAGGAACCTGAAGATAGTGGGAACGTATTGAGTCGGGATAGGCCAGGATCGGGGCGGTTCGCTCGTCTGCGGCGAGCTGTGGGGCATGAGAGGTAACGGAGTATAGGATCCGGGAAGAGGGAGGAGATGGCAAATGGAGCCCGCTCATGGCATCGGTCTGTATTGCGAGCAGCTCGCCACTAACAAGTTCCGCGAATGGCGCGGCAAACAGGACGGCAGTATCGAGCGCCTCCAGCAGGATGTCTTGGTGTGCCACTGCGGACGAGTTGTGTGGAAGGCGACTGCGGGTCGGGCGAGCGAGGAAGGTTCCATCAGCCACGAGACTCAACGGATGCCGGCGGGTTTCACTATAGCTCCATGACCGCCCATTGTACTGATCGTAGGCGAGGCCTCTCAGGTAGAGGTGGTCTTTTTCAACAGCGGGTTGGTCCGCTAATTCAACCCTCATGACGATCTGAGGATCTTGTTTGACTGACCCGATAGTTCCTAGATCGACCCGGTCGGAAAACCCCGTCGTCCGTAACGCCTCTCCGCTCGTCTTTTGCAGCACGCCTGCACCGATGCGGGGGATCAGAAAGAAAATGGCGAGGGTCAAAACCACTGTCAAGACGGCCGTTGCATTCGTCAGCCAGAAAAAGCGTTGAGTAATGTGATGGGGGAACGCTGTTTGACTGGCTGCTGAGCTCATGGGTGGGACGACAGCAGGGGTTTCGTCGGTCTCTTGGGTCAGATGATAGAGCAAGAGTGTCCAGACTGCCGCGAGCAGGTACAGCAGAAATATCGGGACATACCACGCATCGGTCGTGAGTGCCGCGGCAGCAAGGATTGCCATAAGACTGATGGCATAGAGGTGCCGATGGTCACGCCGTTGCTGAAGGGTAAGCAATTTAATGCCCATTAGCATAACCAAAAAATGGATACCGGCCGGAAGGAAGTCACGTGATACCACCGTGAGATCAATCAGACATGTGAGGAAGGTGCTGATCAACAGCACGTTCCATAGGGTCGGCGAGAGGGTGACCTGTGCCGTAGCCCGTCGAACGACACGGACTCCTCCTGCGTGAAGCAGCGAAACGATGAGGATGATTATTGTCGGGAGGGCGAGCCAGAGCGGGACGCTCTGCGCAAGCAGGAGTCCGCCGAAGGCGGTGGTGGCGAGAAGGATGGAACTGAGGGCAAAGGCTTGATCAAAAGTCATGCGTTAATTCTTCGAGTTGCTTGGCGTGGAGCACTCGATCAGCCTGCACGATGGGTATTGCGTGGTCCGACCAGGGCACGATCGCCACCGTGTAGCCTCGCTCGCCTCCGTGGTTGAGAGGGGAGCGGCGTTCGGCCGGAGCAACGATTCCATTGGTATCAGGTGGCTGACGTTCGCACAATGCCAACAGATGCAGCATCGCCAGGAGATGAGCGAATCCGGAGCCGAGGCCTGAGTCTTCCGTTCCTACGATAAGCCGCACGGGATAGGCCCGATCTGTCAGTTGCCAGAGGAGCGACGCCACGAACGTCACGCTTCGTTCGAATAGGGCCTCACGTGCTTCGGAGGCCAGGACTGAGAAGACGACTGTGATGCGTCTTTGATCCTCCGCTTCGGTTTCCCGTACGATCAGTTGGGACGTTCGGGCCGTTGTCATCCAATGGATTGTCCGCGAGTCATCGCCTGGTTGATAAAGGCGGAGGTTATAAAGTTGGCTTCCCTGTCCTCGTCGTGGAAGCGAGTGCCCTTGCCCTTCGCTGACTAATTCATCCACGAATCGCAAGGTGAGTGGCTTAATGGAAGGACTCACGAGCAGACGGGCTTCCGAGGGGTAGAACCCTTTCTTGAGAAACAATCCGAAGGGGAACCGCGTTTGAGCCCGGACGCCTTCGAACAGGATCCAGCCCCGTTTTGTGGCAAGGAGTGGATAGGACAAGAGCACGGAACTTTGAGGGGGTAGGAAAGGAATGGAAAGACCTCGATCGATATCTTGGCCTTCGGCGACATCGAGGAGACGAAGGGAGAGACTGGGTAAGTACCGGTTTCGATTGGCGACCGAGAGTGTGAGAGTGGTTGGCTCATTGGCCATGATGAGATCGGGCACATGCCGATGAAACTCCAGTCGTCGAAGGCAGTATTCTGAAAGCAATCCGGAGATCATGATGAGGCTGAGCATCATCGCCAGAAGTAAGTAAAATAGATTGTTGCCGGTGTTAATAGCGGCGAGTCCGATCCCGAATGTGAAGAGAAGGAACCTGGTCCCTTCAGAGGTGAAACGGATCGACCGCCGTTGGGACATGCCGCGGACGAAGGAAAAGGTAGAAGAGGGCTGGAGGTTGAGGAGTGGGTTCTTCACGCGCGCAGATCGTCCGGTTGTCCGAGGTGCCCCAACCCGTGACTGGCTAGACGGGGACGGGAACGGTTTCGACGATGTCGATCACCATACGCTCCGCCTGTTCAAAGCTCTGAGTTCGCATACCATGGGTCCGGTTCAACATGACGCGGTGAGACAGCACGATCGGGGCCAATTCCTTAATGTCGTCGGGGAGGCAATAGTCGCGTCCGCGGACAACCGCCAATGCTTTCGCGGCTTTGCTCAGTGCCAGTGCTCCGCGTGTGCTGACCCCCAGGGACAAGAGTTCGCTCTGACGAGTCGCTTGCACGATCGAGAGCAGGTAGTCCGTCAAGCTCTCTTCCATGTGGACCTGATCCACGCGGGCTTGCTGTTCCAATACTTCGGAGGCCGACAACACCGCATCCAGTGTCTCAGCGGGATGCAGCGAGTGCGGACGGTCGAGCACCTTCCGCTCTTCCTCAAGGGTGGGATATCCAATACAGAGGCGCATCAGGAACCGGTCAAGTTGGGATTCAGGAAGTGGGAATGTCCCATGATATTCTGCAGGGTTTTGCGTCGCGATCACCATAAAGGGCTGCTTAAGCGAATGGGTCTGATTATCGACGGAAATCTGCGCTTCGCTCATCGCTTCGAGGAGACTGCTCTGTGTCTTTGGCGTGGTGCGGTTGATTTCGTCGGCCAGCACGATGTTGGCGAAAATCGGACCAGGTATGAACTCAAACCCCTGTTTTTGCCGGTTAAACATGGAGACGCCGACGATATCGGAAGGCAAGAGATCGCTGGTGAATTGAATGCGTTTGAACGAACAGTCTAGGGATCGGGCTAAGCTGTGTGCCAGAGTGGTTTTGCCGACGCCGGGCACATCTTCGAGCAAAAGATGGCCGCGAGCCAGAAGGCAAACCACCGCCATCTCGATCACATGGGATTTCCCCTTGATGACCAGCGCAATATTGTCCTGGATGGCCCGGATTGTGTGAGCTGCACTCATGGGGGATTAATGATCCTGCTGGTTCAGGAATGGATGGTGATCTGGCACGATCGAAGTCTAACAAAGGGTCCGGAGGCGGTCAATTTTCACGTGAGTTTGTGCATCGAAACAGTCTAGAGATGGCGGCTCGCAGGGGTTTGAACCGGTAAGACCATCCGTGTTCAGTTCTATTCCGGTACGAGGATCAGCATCCAGGGAGGGCTTTCTTCGACCATGTCAGTAAACCGTCGGGCGGTACTGCTGGCGGGGATTCCTGGAAAGACCGCTCCGCGGCGAATTTCAACGGAGCGGAAACGGTAGGAGGGGTTCTGCTTCGGCTGAAGGGGGAGGACTCGTGGAATCTGCCCGCGTAACGGGGCGCAGTCTGACAGGTTCAGGGTCTTGCCGACCTCAAGGCGTGAGAGTCGCTCGAAGATCTCGCCAAAGATCGTCGGGAGATTGTCTGAGAGGAACGGCTGATTGTCCGGTCGATAACAGCTGTCGGCTAAGAGCTGTGCCAGGATTTCCCAGAAGACTTGGGTGTCGACGGCTCCGAGGACACAAAGAGCTCCTCGACGAGCCAGCAGGTCGAGGAGGGCGAGGGGGCCTCGAATTTCGAACTTCCATGGAGGAAAGAGAAGGGCACGCTCCCCATGTTGGACTTCCAGTGCCGATTCCCCAGAAAAGTGGGTGTGCCGGAAGGTGCCTTTGGTTCGGCGGAGTTCTCGAGTGATCGCGTGATCGGACAGTCGGGACGGTTCATAGGCAAACGTGGGTGTCGCAGGAGCCCAGCAGGTCGCGATCGTGTAACGCGGTGCCAACTTCCCGGCTTGATCGAGGTTGGCCAGGTCAAACATGTCTTGGTTCCCGTAGAATTGGAACGACAGCCCGGTACGAGACCGTAGACCGTTGAGTCTCTCCCGTTCCGGATGGAGTGGACCACCAAGCTTTGAGCCTGGCTGAAGCCGATCAAGCGCATGAAGAATCAATTCGCGCTGTCGTTGTTGTAGCAGCAGCGCTACATAGAGCTCAACCAGTTCCGTAGCAAACGACAGGTCGCCCGCGCCCACATCAAGGAGGGAGGCCACATCGGCATCGAGCAGAAGGTCAAAGGGGTTGGAATGGGAATCGGAGAACGCCTCAATCTCTTCGCTTCGGAGGGAGGTGACTGGCCACTGCGACGTTGGGCCGTCAATGATGCCGAACCATACACAAAGGGCCCGTACGGCTTTTGTCGGGGGGAGTCCTGTGAGTTCCTTGAGACGAGGGCCGGGGAGATCCTGAATGCGTGCGGCTTCTGCGTTTCCCAGGGCCAGTGAAATCGCGTCACGAATGGCGACGGGAAGATCGACGCGGTGTGCTTCGTCGACCAATCGTTTCAGTGTCGCGGTGAGTTGCTTGGCCTCAACAAGTTTTCGCGAGGCCTCCCACTCTTTGTCGCGTTCCTGCAAAAGCTGCGTGACCTGGGAACGAAAGTCTGCAAGGACCTGTGCTGTGGAACTCATGACTCGGTTGGTGTGGCCGTAAAGGTAGATCTGCCGATGTCTGTTTCGTAAATCTCTGGCAGCATAACGACCTGGTCCTTGAGCGTCAAGGTTTGATGTCTTGCCGCTCTGGGAAACCTGTGTTAGGTAAAGGTTATGTACAAGACACTAGCGCTGTGTGCCGCACGAGCGATTGTAATCACCTATAGGGTGCTGTTGGTCGTCGGGTGCATGTGGATCACGGTCGCCTGTGCAAGGGGGGAGGGTACCAAATCTTCGGCCACTTCACAGGAAGAGCCTCATGCATCCTTCACTGAATGGCAGATCATTGATACGGCGACGGGTCAACGGGTCTCTTTCGATCAATGGATGGCGTTATTGCTCCAGCAGGACCTCATTTATCTGGGTGAGGAACATCACAATCGATTCCATGTAGAAGCGGCTATTAGGCTGTTGACGAGGCTGAAGGCGGAGGGGCGCATACCGGTCTTGGCCATGGAAATGTTCGGCTGGGACGGTCAGGCGGGACTGGATCAGTATCTTTCCAATTCCGACATGAACCGTCAGGAATTCCTGGAGACCGTGCGGTGGCAACAGAACTGGGGCGGCCCATATGAGGACTATGAACCACTGGTTCGGTTGGCAAAAGCACAGCATTGGACTATCGATGCCATGAATCCTCCGAAGGCGTTGGTGCGGAACGTCGCGAAGAACGGTCTGGCTCAGTCGGGGTCTGACCCCATGATGGCGCAGTGGGGCATGAAGGACGAAGCCATTGTTGACGATCCGGTTTATCGAACGCGTATTCTTCAGCAACTCCAGGCCTGTCATGGCGGGGGAGCCGACACCCTCTATCAGGCGATGTTTGAAGCCTCAATGGTTCGCGATGAAGGGATGGCTAAGACACTGGTCCATCGCCTCAACCAGATTCGTTCGGGGACCAATGCGATGGCCGGGCCGCTGGTGAGCTATACAGGGGGCGGACACATTCAGTACAACCTTCCGGTCCCGAAGCGAGTGGTCCGCCGCTCAACCGGTCCGGTCCGCCAGATAAGCATCTATATGACGTCTTTCGAAATCGGGCGCATCGAGGAAGTACAAGACATGATGCGCGAGAAGATTGCGGATTATCTTTGGCTGACACCGGTCAGCGCGCAGGGGCCGCCTCGCCGATGCCGATAAGGTATGAGGGATATTGTCCGAGGTCACACTGCTTTCGTTTGTGAATTCATGGAGGAAGCTGATGCCAGATAAGCCGGTGATTGCGAAACGCACGCCATGCATCGTTGAAGCCGGTCCGGGACTGGTTAATTGGTGTCGGTGTGGTCGATCGAAAACGCAACCGTTCTGTGATGGGTCTCATACGGGAACAGAGTTTTCGCCGATGGAGATTCATTTGGAAGAGAAAAAACGGGTGGCATTCTGTGGCTGTAAGCACACCAAGAAGCCTCCCTTCTGTGACGGGTCTCACTCACGAATTTAATCATGTCGTGCCGGATCGGATCCGCACAGCGACTTCGACTCGGTTGTGCTCTGCGGTCATAGAAGCGTCTCC
>JBBRRM010000127.1:0-7886 GCA_038275915.1 Nitrospirales bacterium | reverse complement strand
TCGCACTTCCCCTCTGGTGGCTCTTTGATCCACAGGCCAGCCAGATGCAGTTCACCGAACATATCGCCTGGATCTCGGCTCCTCCCATTAATTACAGTCTCGGTCTCGACGGAATCAGCCTGCCATTGGTCTTGATGACCGCCGCAATCATGCCCCTCTGTGTCTTGGCGTCCTGGGATTCGATCACCACAAGAATCCGGGGCTTCATGGCCATGTTGTTAGTCATGGAAACAGCCATGCTGGGGGTGTTCATCGCGTTGGACTTCGTGCTGTTCTATGTATTCTGGGAAGCCATGTTGATTCCGATGTACCTCCTTATCGGTGTTTGGGGAGGGCCCAACCGGCTCTATGCGGCTATCAAGTTCTTTCTCTATACCCTCGCAGGAAGCGTACTCTTATTGGTCGCCATTCTCGTCCTGTACTTTTATGGTGGACATACCTTCGACATCCTCGCCTTAAGCCAGGGCACGTACCCGGCTTCGCTGCAAACATGGATCTTCCTGGCCTTCTTCGCCGCCTTCGCGGTGAAGGTCCCCATGTTTCCGTTTCACACCTGGCTCCCTGACGCCCATGTCGAGGCCCCGACCGCCGGCAGCGTCATTCTCGCCAGTATCCTGCTAAAAATGGGCACCTATGGATTTCTTCGATTCAGTTTACCGATGCTGCCGGACGCCAGCCGCGCCTTCACGCCCATGATGGTCCTCCTCTCCATCGTTGCCATCATCTATGGCGCGTACATGGCGCTGGCCCAAGTCGATCTCAAGAAACTGATCGCCTATTCCAGCGTGAGCCATATGGGGTTCGTCACCCTCGGCCTGTTTGTCTTGAACCAACAGGGCATCGAAGGAGCCGTTCTCCAAATGGTCAACCACGGGATTACGACCGGTGCGCTGTTCCTCTGCGTCGGCATGATTTACGAGCGTACCCACAGCCGTTTGATCGCAGACAATGTCGGATTAGCTGGACCGATGCCGCTGTACGCCACCCTGTTGGTCATTTTCGCTTTGTCCTCGCTCGGCCTCCCCGGCACCAATAGCTTCGTGGGAGAATTTCTCGTGCTCGTCGGCACGTTCCTATGGAGCAAGATCGCGACCACCTTTGCGTCGTTAGGCATCATTCTCGCCGCGGCCTATATTCTCTGGATGATCCAACGAGTGGTCTTCGGCGTTCCGGCCCCTCATGAACTCCCGAAGCTCAGAGACCTCAACCAGCGGGAACTCGCCACGCTGGTGCCGCTGGCCCTGTTGGTATTTTGGATCGGACTCTTTCCGAATCCGCTCGTGAGCCGGATGCACCAGAGCGTGACCAACACGATCGCCTCCATGTCCCGCGCAAAGGTCGCGCCGACCGCTCATCCCTCTGCCGGTGGAACAGCGCCGTTGCTGGCGAACCGCGGAACGCAGGTGAAGACTCAAGGAACTTCGCGATGACTTTCTACGGCACTGATCTCTTGGCCCTGCTTCCCGAACTCATCGTCACCATCACAGCCTGTCTCGTTATCGCATTGGACCCCATCACACCACTGTCACGCCGGAATCTCCTGGCCTGGCTGAGTCTGGGTGCGCTCGCTCTCTGTCTAGGACTTACCGGCGGGCAGATCAGCGTCCTGAATGTCCGGGTATCTGCCTTTAGTGACCTGGTGGTGATCGACGCCTATGCCAGATTCTGGAAAATCCTCCTCTATGGCGTAACGGGCCTCACGATCGTACTGTCGATCCCCTATCTGAAGGCAGAGGGCATACATCTCGGTGAATATTATGGGTTCCTCCTCCTCTCGCTCTCGGGCATGATGGTGATGGTCTCCGGCGCTGACTTGCTCACGATCTATCTCGGCACCGAGCTCATGTCGCTTTCGCTCTATGTGCTGACCGGCCTCAACCGGGCTAAGCCTCGTTCGCTGGAGGCCTCAGCCAAATATTTCGTCCTGGGTTCCTTCTCTTCGGGGATTTTGTTGTACGGCATCTCGTTGCTCTATGGCATGGCAGGGAGCACCAAGTTGACGTCGATCGCGGATGCCATCGAGACTCGTGGGACAGATGACCCCCTCTTGCTAATTGCCACGATTCTGGTGGCCGTCGGCTTTGGCTTTAAACTCGCCGCAGTCCCGTTCCATATGTGGACACCCGACGTCTATCAAGGCGCCCCAACCTCCGTCACGGCCTTCATGGCGGTGGCCTCAAAAGCTGCCAGCTTTGCCGCGTTCATGCGTATCTTCGTCGAAGGGCTCGGCGGGCTCAAGACAGATTGGTCGCTCCTGTTCCTGCTGATCGCTATCCTCACGCTTGTGCTCGGCAATGTCGTCGCCATCGTGCAGACCAACATCAAACGAATGCTGGCCTATTCCAGTATTGCGCACGCCGGGTATGCGTTGATCGGCTTTGTGGCGGCGGGGCGGGGGGTCGGCGCATCCGGGGGCACGACCGGCCTCGCGAGCGTCATGATTTATCTCACCCTCTATTCGTTTATGACGCTCGGTGCCTTCGCGGTCATCGGCATGCTCCGAAAGGGCGGGATTGAGGGAGAAGAGATTGAAGATTTCACCGGACTCGCCAAGCGCCAACCCCTCGCAGCCTGCCTCATGCTGGTCTTCATGGTTTCGCTCGCAGGCATTCCGCCGACCGCAGGCTTCATCGGAAAATTCTATGTGTTCATGGCGGCGGTCGAAGCAGGATTGGCCTGGCTCGCTGTGATCGCCCTCATCTTTGCCGTCGTGTCAGCCTACTACTACATGCGGGTGGTGATGGTGATGTATATGCGGGAGCCGAGCCCCTCTTCCATCGCGCCGCCGCACCTTTCGGTCTCGCCGGCCTTATCCTTCGTGTTGGCCTGTGCCGTCGCCGGCGTGATTCTGTTCGGCCTCTTCCCCAACCCTCTCGTCAGCTTCGCGCTCCAATCCGTTTTGATACTCAAGTAGCCTCTCGCCGGACGAAACCCTGAACAGGTGCACGATGGGTAAATTTCTGTTACGCTTGTAAAAGTTCCTTCACTCATCGCACCTTATGCAGCCCTTTCGTTTTTTCCGGGACATCGTACGATCATTTCTGCGCCATGGGTGTGCGAGCCTGGCGGCCTCCCTGGCATTTTTCTCCTTGCTCTCACTCTTCCCCCTCGTCTTCCTTTTGCTCTACGGCCTGAGTTTCGTGGTGAGTCAGGACGTGATCGGGGCGCAGGTCCTCCTCAGTTTTCTTAAGGGCTTCCTTCCGACTTTGGGAGAACATGTCGCAGAGGAATTGCAACGTGTGAGCGTCTTGGAAACCGTACGATGGGCCGTGTTTCTGGCTTTCATTTGGTTCGGCACGTTGGTCTTCTATGAACTCGACTATGCCTTGAACGTCGTATTCGAGAGCACCTGGCGCCGCCATCCGCTCATCTCAACCGGCATTGCTGTGGCCTCGCTCGCCGTGACCGGACTCGTGCTGCTTCTCTCCTATGTTGCGACCCAAACAGTCAATCTCTTAACGGCTTACGCGCCGAGACTCTGGGGACTCGATCTCCTGGCCCTTGCAGCCCATGATCTATTTCTCACCTACACGCTTCCCTTTGCGTTAGCCTTCCTCACAGTCACGGGACTCTATCGCCTCGTTCCTCGGCGGCGGCCGAACTGGCGTGAGGCAATGATCGGAGCGATCACATTTAGCTTGCTCTGGGTCGCGGCGAAACTCTTGTTCGTGACTTATAGTACCTATGCAACCGTGTACAGCCACATTTATGGATCTCTCTTAGAAGTGATTCTGCTCCTCCTATGGGTCTATTACTCCGCGGCCCTCTTATTGATCGGCGCCGAGGTCGCCCATCGGCTCCAGCAACATGCGCAAGTTCTCACAGTTGCAGCCACGAGGGCCGCTCAGTCAGGCCAGGTCTTGCCGTAACACCCTACCTCCACTTGATGATTCATGCCCTGTCTGCTTCTGGACTTTCTCTGGCAGAGAAGTCCCTTCGTCGACCGTGGCGGGTACCCCGTACCGTTTCACATTTCACGCTGATGCAGCTGGAGGAAGTGCGTGATAGCCGACCGGGTGATGAGCCCGACGATCTCTCCGTTTTCCATCACCACGAGACGATCCCATCCGCCTTGGACCATTCGTTCCATCGCCTGCATGACTGACCAGTCCGGAGGAATACAGAAATCCTGGGACACGGGATGCATGACTTCACGCAATCGACGCCAGGGCCACAACCCCGTGGGAACCGCTTGCACGTCTCGCACCGTTACCACCCCTAGAACTTGTCCCTCTTCACACACAGGAAATCCGGCAAATCCATGTGAGACAAAATATTGATCGACGGCATCCTGCACGCTCATATCCGGAAGAAGAGTCACCACGCGGTGCACCATGACCTGGCGTACCGTCACCGACGTCAGCGAAGTCCGCATCGCAGCCTGCCGCCTGCTGGCCAGGGCCGCCGAAAAAAGGAATGCCCCGATAAACATGAGCCAGCCCCCGTTCGTCGCGATGGAGTGGCCCATGGCACCGGACCAGGCCCCCGCGATTAACACCGCGCCGGCCACACCAAAGACAGCCCCGAATCCTATTCCCGCGAACGCGGCCTGACTAGTCGCTCGATTGAAATCCTTGTTCCAGGCCCACAATCCGGCCCGTAAGACACGGCCACCATCCAAGGGAAATCCCGGAATCAGATTAAAGAGCCCGAGCTGTACATTCACCATGCCGAGCAACCCGCCAAGCACGGCGAGCCCTTGAAACCCGGATCGCGCAAAGAATGAGTCCACGACCATGACTCCGCCCAGACAACCGGCCCCCAGGATCAAACTCACGAGCGGCCCTGCCATCGCAATCAAAAACTCGGCTCGCGGGTTGGGTGGTTCCTTTCCCATGTGGGCCATCCCCCCGAAAATGAACAAAGTGATCTGCGTGATAGGGATCTGATAGCGCAACGCCACATACGAATGTCCCAATTCGTGGAGAAGAACGGAGAGGAACAACAGGAGGGCGGCAATGCCACCCATCCCCCAATAGCGTGGGATAGAAAGACCGGGCAACATCTCAGGCAAATAGCCCGTCGCCAAAGACCAGGTCACGAAGAAGAACACCACAAACCAAGAGGCATGCACGTAGATCGGGATGCCGAGCGCACGACCGATTTTCCAATTGGGCAAAGGCATGGGTCCACCGTAACAGTGCGGGAATTGGAGCGTCAACTCGGCTTCGCTCCGGGGATCCGGTATACTAGTGGCTATGCAACCGCGCTATTCGCCACGGATACTGTGCCTTGCCCTCACGATAGTGCTTGTCCCCATGATACCCCGCCTTGCACAAGCTCAAGTCATCAAGTCAGGCCCGCCCTCTTGCCCCGGAGTCGCCCTGACGTTCGACCTCTGCCCCGTCCGTAACGGAGCGGGCTACGATCAAGCACTGATCGACTATTTGATCGAGCAGAAGATTCCGGCCACATTCTTCATGTCCGGGACATGGATGACCAAACACGATCAGCAAGTACGGGCTCTCCTCCAGATCCCGTTCTTTGAAGTCGGTACCCACGGAGAAGTCCATACTCATCTGCCGCTCCATTCTGCGGAGGAGCAGAAACACGAGATTCTCGGACCGGTTCGCCTTCTCAAAACCAAGTATGGTCATGACGCGACGTTGTTTCGCCCTCCCTATGGGGAGTTCAATGAGGAAACCGTCAAGGTGGCCCGCGCCCTCGGCCTCCAATTCATTCTCTGGGATGTCGTGTCCGGGGATCCCGACCCACTGCTCACGACGATCCAGATCGAAGACCGATTGAAGCGGTTCCTCAGGAAGGGTAGTGTCATCGTGATGCATGCCAATGGGAAGGGGCAGCACACACACGAGGTCGTGCGAGACCTGCATCAGGAGCTCTTGCCCCAGAAGAACCTCACCCCGATGACGATGAGCAATCTCCTAATCTGTAATGGCCAGGCAGCTCGATGACCCATCCGATCATCCGGTCCATGGCGGCGGAAGATCGGGGAGCGGTCATGGAATTGCTCGCCGACTCCGACCCGTGGAAACGGCTGGGCTATCAAGCCAAGGACTGGGACGGCTATTTCACACCACTCCCGCAGGGACGTGACAGTTATGTCGTGGACCAGAACGGCAGAGTCGCCGGCATCGCCGTGGTTCGTCAGAAGTTCTTGCTGGGAGATTATTTAGAACTGCTTGCGGTGGCGGACTGGGCAAGAGGCAAGGGTCTAGGGGGACGGTTACTCGCCCATATCGAAGCAGCAGTCTTCTCGAGGGCGAAAAACCTGTTCGCCTGCGTCTCTGATTTCAACGACCAAGCCCGATACTTTTACAAGAGACAGGGTTATCAGGAGATCGGTCCCATGCCAAGCTTTCTGATTCCGGGCAGTGCCGAAATCCTGCTGCGCAAGACCAACGGCCCGGCTAGGAAAGAAAAAGGATAGCAGCAGCGCCTCCCGTGGTTAGGTGCTGATTGCCGAAGGCCGACTGTTTATAATGGGCACCATGAAGGTTGTAAAGCTCCTGCACACCCGCATGCGCGTCAGCGATCTGGATCAAACAATTCAGTTTTACACGAACGTCCTGGGGCTCGAGGTCCTCGAGCGAAAGACGTCACCTCGTGGCTCGCAGCTTGCCTTTCTAAAGGTTCCAAACAGTGACGAGCTGATCGAGCTGACGAGTTTTCCTCCGAGCGGGCCAGTGAAAGTCCAGGAAGATCTCGTCCATCTCGCCTTTCAGGTGGAAAACCTCGACGAAACCATCGCGTCGCTGAAAGCGATGGGAGTCAAGGTCACAGACGGCCCCACAGGAACATCTTCAGGCAGCCGCTTCATTTTCATCGACGCCCCTGATGGCTATGAAGTTGAACTTATCGAGCGCCCGCTCGGCGTCAACCTCGTCTGAAACCCTCCTCAACTCCCCCTTTCACTCCCCACACCATTCATGCTAGGTATCTCCCCCTCTTTTCCATACTATTCAAGGAGCTGTGCATGAAGAACGGATTCTTCCGCGGACATGGGCTGGGCAATGATTATGTGGTGATGAATCCAGAAGACCTGTCGTTCTCGCTCACTCCGTCAAGGATTAAAGCCATCTGCGATCGCAACTGGGGCCTCGGCAGTGATGGAATCCTTGCGCTGGTTCCGTCAAAGCACGCAGACTTTGGCCTCCGAATCTTCAATCCCGACGGCAGCGAGGCAGAAAAATCCGGCAATGGCCTGCGCATCTTTGCTCGCTATCTTCACGCCACCGGCAAGACGAAAAAAAAACACTTCACCGTCGAGACCAAGGGCGGGCTGGTCACGATTGCGCTGCATGTAGACCGCCATGGCGATGCCAGTTCTGTCACGGTCGAAATGGGCCGGGCGACTTTCCAACCAGCTGCACTCCCCTGCATTCTCACAATCAATGAACTCATCGAGCAGCCCATCGACGCTGCCGGCCGATCTCTCACCTTCACCGGAGTCAGCGTCGGAAATCCCCACTGTGTCGTCTTCAAACCAGCCGGCCAGTCCTGGTCGCGAGAAGAACTGCTCACGTTGGGACCGGCATTAGAAAACCATGCGCTGTTTCCGAAGCGAACGAACGTTCAACTCGCCGTACCGATCGACCCCAAAGGACTCTTCATTCTGATCTGGGAGCGGGGGGCCGGTGAAACCCAGGCATCCGGGTCCTCCTCCTGCGCCGCCGCCAGTGCAGCGGTCCGGCTTGGACTGGTGAAGAGCCCTGTCACAGTAAAGATGCCTGGAGGTCAGCTCAACATCGAGGTTGCAAAGGACTTCAGTCTCACCATGAAGGGTCCGGTCGCAGAAGTCGCGCGTGGAAGCCTGAGCCCTTCGTTCGTCCGCTCCCTGCGCTGAACGAGCCATCGTGGAATCAGCCGTTGGCATTCAACCTCACGCCTCGAGCCGAGTTGCTCCGCAAGGTGGCGGGCACTTA
>JBBRRM010000126.1:0-7901 GCA_038275915.1 Nitrospirales bacterium | reverse complement strand
GCCACGGTGCTCAAGGCCTTGGGCGACGAAACGCGCCTGCGTATCCTGGAATCGTTACTCATCGGCGAAAGATGCGTGACGGATCTTGTGCAGGAATTGAAGTGTTCTCAACCCCATGCCTCCCATCATCTCCGCATCCTTCGAAATTCCGGCCTGGTCGAGGGGCATCGCAGCGGCAAACAGGTGTGCTATAGAGTCTCTCCCGCAATCCAACGAGCCCGGGCCAACAGGCAAGGACAGTCCCTGGATTTCGGCTGCTGTGAGTTGCGGTTTCCAGAATCGGCCTTAGTGAACAGCGGTCACGCACGCTAATGCATTGACCGGGTTCCACCGCTCTCACCATTCAATAGAGAAACCGTATGGCACTGACCCTGATCGGACAACATAACCCTCTCGCTTCCTCCCTGGAACAATTGAAAATTCTCGGAAGGACGACGAGTTGTTCCCCCTTCGTAACCCAACTCGATCACATCGGCTTGCGCCCGCTTCGTGCCACCGGGATCACCGTCTTTCAGATCAATGTCGGCAAGTTCTGCAATCAGACCTGTCGCCACTGTCACGTTGATGCGGGGCCCGATCGGACCGAGCGTATGTCCCGGGAAACGGCGGAGTGCTGTATCCAGGCTCTGGCGAAGACCGACATTCCCACGGTCGACATTACGGGGGGAGCCCCGGAACTCAATCCGAACTTTCGCTGGCTGGTCGAACAGAGCCGGGCGCTCGGTCGCCACGTGATGGATCGATGTAACTTGTCCGTCTTGCTCCTCCCGTCTCAAGCGGATTTGGCAGAGTTCCTTGCTGGCCATCGTGTGGAAATCGTCGCGTCGCTGCCCTATTTCCGCGCCAGCCAGACCGATGCGCAGCGGGGAGAAGGCATCTTTGAGAAATCCGTCGAAGCCCTGCGACTCTTGAATATATTGGGATATGGCCGCCTCGATAGCGGTCTCACTTTGAACCTGGTCTCCAATCCAGTAGGAGCCTTTCTCCCTCCCAGGCAGGAGGCCATCGAAGCACAGTTTCGGAAAGAACTTCGAGCCCGCCATGGTATCGAGTTCAACCATCTCTATACGGTCACCAACATGCCGATCAGCCGGTTTCTCGAGTTCCTCATGGAGAGCGGCAACTACGAACAGTATATGGAACGATTGGCCAACGCCTTCAATCCTGCCGCCGCGGCAGGCGTCATGTGCCGTTACACCCTTTCCGTCGGTTGGGATGGCACCCTCTATGACTGTGATTTCAACCAGATGCTCGATCTGCCGGTGGGGTATGGTGCACCCGCACATATTCGGGACTTCGATCCGGTTCAACTCAATCAGCGCCAGATCACGACGCGCAACCATTGCTACGGCTGCACTGCCGGGGCCGGTTCGTCCTGTGGCGGGATTGTCACCTCCTAAGGACTACGATGGAGATCTCCCTGTTCGCCTTCGCCCCGTGTTTACTCTCGCCTTCGCAAACGGATCCAATGATGTCTCGAAAGCCATCGCAACTGTAGTCGGCCGCTCCTGATTCGATATCAAACAGAGCAATGGCCGTCGCCATTGCCATTCCGAATGTCCATGCGCGCTTTATCTATACGGGCAGGGAACACTTCAATTGTTTGCTGGTTTTTTTCTCATGCAGCATAGGGCTCATTTTTTTCTCTAACTAGAATTCCTGGTGAATCAAGAGGCATTATCATGATTGCGTCGCTTCGGACAGTCTGCTAAGGTGGCGCCGACAGAGATCCTTCGCAATCATCTTCGGCCGAACACCTCGCATGGTTTGGGACCCCAAAGATCCTTGGAGTAAGAAAAGCGACCCTCTTGAGGATGCCCTCAAGCAGGCCCAATCCCAATTCAAGAATCTGATGCCCTCCAGTGGTTTCAGAAATATCGCATTGGCAGCGCTGCTCGTCTTTGTCGCCTGGCAAAGTGCCTTTATCGTCGCCCCGGATGAGGAGGGCGTCGTCAAGCGATTCGGCGTCCCTGTCCGCACCGTGGGGCCTGGTCCTCATCTGAAAATCCCTCTCGTCGAAACGGTCCTGCAACCGAAGGTCGAAAAACTCCACCGTATCGAGATTGGTTTCCGCACCGATCGGCAAGGCCGCCAGCAAATGCTGGCACAGGAAGCCTTGATGCTCACCGGCGACATGAACATTCTGGCCATCGAATTCATCGTGCAATATAAGATCAAAGAGTCTGCCAACTATCTCTTCAGTGTCGCAGAAATTCATGAGACGATCGGCAAAGCTGCCGAGGCGTCCATGCGGGAGGTGGTCGGCAAGAGCAAGATCGATGAGGCATTGACGACCGGCAAAGCTCAGATCCAGCAGGATACCCTCGTTCTCCTACAATCCATCCTCGACCAGTATCACGGCGGCGTCCAGATCGCAGCGATCCAACTCCAAGATGTCGATCCTCCCGAGGCCGTGGCAGCTGCATTCAAGGATGTGACGAACGCGAAGGAAGATCGCGAGAAACTGATCAACCAGTCTCAAAGCTATCGCAACGACATTCTCCCCAAGGCCAAAGGCGAAGCCGCTCAGGTGGTGAACCAGGCCAAGGGCTATGCCCAGGCGCGTCTGAATCGCGCCCAGGGTGAGGCCAACCGTTTTGTGGCGATTTTGAAAGAATACAATCAGGCAAAAGACATCATCAGCAAGCGACTGTACATTGAAACGATGGAAGAAATCCTCCCGAATATCGAGAAGATCATCATTGATGGAAAGGCAGGCGATCGCGTGCTTCCCTATCTTCCGCTGGAGCGTCTCAAGCCCAGAGCCGGCGCTGTCGCTGAGGACCAGAAACCATGACCAAGCAGAGCTTCACCATTGCGCTGCTGGTCGTCGTCTTGGGACTGTTTCTCCTGGGGGCCTCGCCGCTCTTCATTGTAGACGTCACGCAGAATGCGATCGTGGTCCAGCTCGGCAAGCCTGTTCGCAATCTCACGGAACCGGGACTCTATGCGAAGGTGCCGTTTATTCAGGAGGTCACCTACTTCGATAAGCGCCTGTTGGATTACGACTCAGATCCCCAAGATGTGATCACGCAAGACAAGAAGACCCTGCTTCTCGACAACTTCGCCAAATGGCGGATTGTCGACCCGCTAAAGGTCTATCAGAACTTTCAAAGCCAACGGGGAGCGCTGCAGCGGCTGCACGACATCATCTACTCTGAACTCCGGGTCGAACTCGGACGGCATGACCTTCTGGAGATCGTTGCGACAGGCCGTGCCGACCTCATGAAAATTGTGACCCAACGATCGAACGATAAAGCCTCCGCATATGGAATCGAGATCCAGGACGTGCGGATCAAACGCGCCGACCTCCCTGAGCAGAATGAGAAAGCGGTGTTCGCCCGTATGCAGGCTGAGCGGGAACGACAGGCGAAGCAGTACCGTGCGGAGGGCGCTGAGGAAGCACAGAAAATCCGTTCAGAGGCGGAGAAGGATCGCGAGATTATTCTGGCCCAGGCGTACAAGGAATCAGAGGAGCTGCGCGGCGCGGGCGATGCGAAGGCGTTTAAGGTCTACGCTGACGCCTATCGACAGGATCCTCGTTTTTTTGAATTCACTCGCTCGATGGAAGCCTACAAGAAAACTTTCAAGGATAAGTCCACTCTGGTGGTAAGTCCGGACTCAGAGTTCTTCCGCTATCTTAAGCAGCGCTAGCCTTCAGGAAAGCCCCACAATCTCGCCGGTGCCTGGATCGATTCCAATACGTTCCCCCGCCGGTTTCTTGGGCAACCCCGGCATGAGTTGGATACCTGAGCAGACCGCCGTGAGAAATCCGGCCCCTGCGAGCATACGCACCTCCTTGATCGGCAGCGTAAATCCTGAGGGGCGCCCCTTCAAAGCCGGATCGTGCGACAACGATAATGGTGTCTTGGCCATACAGATGGGAAGCTGATTGAGCCCGAGTTGCTGCGCCAATTCGATGTCTCGCTCGGCTGCCGCATCGAATGACAGGGCTGAGGCCCCATACATTTGCGTAGCAATGGTCTGGATTTTCTTCTTGATCGGCCAGGCGACGTCATATAGATGCCTGAACGTAGACGTTTCCGCTGTGGCCCTTGCCACGACCCACGCTAACTCCTCAGCCCCTTTGCCACCATCGGCCCAATGGGTGGAAACCGCGGCATCCACCGCACCGACCTCTCGAGACCGCTCTCGAACCCATTCCAGCTCAGCCACGGGATCATCGACGAACGCATTGACCGCTACCACCACAGGCACCCCATGGGCTTTCACATTCGCGATGTGTTGCTCCAAGTTTGTAAAGCCCTTCGCCAATGCCTTCTGATTAGGTCCCGTAAGCCCCGCCGGAAGCGGAGCTCCAACCTTGGCTGCCCCTCCGCCACCGTGGAGTTTGAGTGCCCGAAGGGTGGCCACCACCACCGCCGCCGCCGGCTTGAATCCTGAGAGGCGGCACTTGATATTGAAAAACTTCTCCGCCCCGAGGTCGCTCCCGAATCCAGCCTCTGTGACAACATACTCAGCACAACGCAGTGCAATGGCATCGGAGAGAATTGAACAATTTCCGTGGGCAATATTACCGAACGGACCCGTGTGCACGAATGCCAGTGTTCCTTCCAGCGTCTGAACCAAGTTCGGCAACAACCCTTCTCTAAGCAAGACCGCCATGGACCCAGCGCAGCCCATCTCTTCTGCCCGCACCGGCTTACCACCGGTAGTAAAACCAACGATGATCTGTCCGAGTCGGTATCGAAGGTCAGCTTGACTTGATGCCAAAGCAAGTATTGCCATGACTTCGGACGCTTCCGTGATCACAAACTGTCCCGTTCGACTCCCTGCTCCCTCTCCCAGCGAGATCTGCCTCAATGCCCTATCACTGACTCCTAAGGTCCTGGGCCAGGTTATCCGACTCGGATCCAGGCTAAGCGCATTTCCATGAAATAAATGATTATCAACAAATGCTGACAGGAGATTGTGACTGGCAGACACAGCGTGGGCATCGCCGGTCAAATGGAGATTGATCTCTTCCATGGGAAGAACTTGCGCCCGCCCACCACCTGTCCCTCCGCCTTTGATCCCAAATACCGGCCCTAACGACGGCTGCCGAAGCGTGACAGCCGTTCGATGGCCGAGGCGGGAAAGGCCCATGGCAAGCCCAATGGACGTGGTTGTTTTACCCTCTCCAAGAGGGGTCGGATTGATGGCGGTCACAAGGACATACTTGCCGAGGGGTGCGGCATGAAGTCGCTCAAGTGCCTCAAGCGAAACTTTCGCTTTCAGCTTTCCGTACGGAAGTACCTCGTTCGCCTGGATACCAAGTTGATCAGCGACATCCTGAATTGGACGCGCCTTGACTGAGCGGTTGATCTCAATATCGGTCATAGGTCCGTAATCGCCTGGTCTCGACCACCATCATCGTAATGGCGCGGCAGTATAGCATAGGAGTCGATTCCGGCTGGCACTCTTGAAGAAGGGGCTGAATGCAGTGAGCCCCGGCCTCAACTCAATCGGTTGACGCCGGGGCTCGCGAGCGAAGCGGAAAGCCTAACGAGCTATTCGAGAATATACTTTACAGGGTCAAACGCCTGGCCATGAACCTTCACCATATAGTGCAAGTGGGGCCCTGTGGCTAATCCGGTGCTACCGACCAAGCCAACGACTTCCCCACGATTCACGCGCTGTCCCTCCTTGACCAGGGCCTTGGCTAGGTGGCCATAGAGGGTTTCAATACCAAATCCATGGTCAACTTTTACTAGATTTCCCAACTTAGGGTCGGATCCCACAGTGGTAACTCGTCCTTGAGCTGGAGCATGGACTGGCGCATTGGCAGCAGCTGCAATATCCAACCCATCATGCCAAGCTGGCTTTTCGGTGAACGGGGAAACTCGTGGTCCGAACCCGGAGGTCACCCACCCCTTCACCGGCCAAATGGATGGGGTTGCCGCCCAGCGAGAAGATTTCTGTTCGGCAACCAAGGACAACTCTTGAAGAGATTGTTCCTGCGTCGCAGCTTCTCGTGACAGCCAATCTATACCATCTTTAATCGAAGCGATCATCTCCTGCTCAGTGAGACTGCTCGGACCGATCGATGAAGCCGGTTGGCCAGGCATCACACCCTGGCTGGTTTCCGCCAAGTTGGGCTGCTGAGACCCAGCGTCGCTCTTGAGGGGCTTCTCAGAGGTAGGCAGACTGTCGCCTTCAGGAAGGGGAACATCTTCACCACCTCGACCATTGACCATATCGCCTGTTTTGGGAGTCTCGATTCCCAACATGACACGCAGGCGTTGATTGACTTCCTTCATGCTCGTCAAACGCTTCTTCAGATCATCAACGGCGGTAGAAAAGGCCGTAGTTTGTTCGCGTGCACTCATGGCTTCTGCACGAAACGCTGAGAGCTCCCAAACTTGCCCGGTTCTGATCACATAATGTGAGATGACAAGAATGTCGGCAAGGACGAAAATAGCCCCAACAATCAATAGCTTACTTACAAATTTTCGAGGGAAACTAAATCGAAGTGGTTTGGCTGTGGAGCCACGGAATATTACGACCGTATAGGCATCGCTGTTTTCTGCGCCGTTCATTTGTCCCATGACCGTCACCCCCTACTGGATGGGTTCCTATGCTTACGGAGGATAGCCCCTCGGCAAGTGTACCTATCCACGCCGCTTCGGTCAACCATTTACTGCTTTAGCGCTGGTTAAAAACATTTTCCTGACGATTAGTTGTGGGTCTCGTCACGTACCCACCCCATATATTGGTCGAGACCTTCCTTAACCGGTAATGCGAGGATTTCAGGAGTCTCGTATGTATGTATCGCCTTGATCGCTTTTTCGAGTGCACGATAGCGAGGTTTGGTAGATTTCAATATAAGGAGAACTTCCTGTGCTTTGACAACTTTTCCCTTCCAACGATATATCGATCGAATCCCCGTGATGATATTGGCACAGGCAGCCAACCTCGCATTGACCATCCCCTCGCCAATCCGTATCGCTTCCTCCTGATTTTCAACTGTCACCAGGATAACAAGAACCTGCCCTGATGATTTCTTTTTCATAAGGGCGGCAACCGCATAATTTGGACACTTTTCCCGTTCTTCAATGCCTCTTCCCTATCTATATAGTTCAGAGAGCAATTTCTGGACCCCATGATGCCTGTCAAATCTATTATTTAGCATTAATTAACAGCGACTTATATTATGCCGACCTATTTCTCGTTCTGTTCAACGCAAAATTGAGTCATTATAACCATTTTTGAGACGATGCGATTACAAGAATGTACAACCCTTACCCTCCAATGCGATCATCTTAATCGACGGCCCTCGCCATCCTCCTGCGCCTGGAGAGAGAGGCGCGTGTGACTCATTGACAGGCTTTTCACCCCTCACATATGATGGTGCTTAAGAAGTAAGGAGGGTGCTCAATGGGCTTCACGATTTCCCCGAAAGAACTGAAATCAAGACTTGATAAAGGCGACAAGTTAGTCCTCGTTGATGTGAGGGAAGACTGGGAATACTCCCTTGCAAAGCTGGAAGGCTCAATCCTGATACCCCTCGGAACACTCCCTCAATCACTCGCTCGCCTGAACCACGAATCGGAGATTGTTGCCATCTGCCATCATGGCATGAGAAGCGCGGATGCGACAAACTTCTTGCTTCAACAAGGATTCCCGAATGTAAAGAATTTGGTAGGGGGAATCGACGCCTGGTCAACCCAGGTAGATGGCACTGTCCCTCGATACTAACTCGCCTCCGCAAAGGCTCCTCATATATTCTCCGCCCTACTCCTCCTGGCCTGCACGAGACAACCGATTCTAGCTCATGCGTTCGCGGAAATATTCAACGGTGCGTTTGAGTCCGTCGCTCAGTTCAGTTTTTGGATCCCAGGACAGCTCCTGACGGATCTTGCTGGAGTCAATCACACTCCGTGCCTGCTCGCCCTTCTTGG
>JBBRRM010000125.1:0-7921 GCA_038275915.1 Nitrospirales bacterium | reverse complement strand
GCACCGAGCGCTTGACGGCAAGACGCCCGAAGAGGTGTACTGCGACAACCTGACGGCACGGCTCACTGCCGCATAGTCAGACCACTGCAAGGCGCCACTTAAGGAATGAAACATTCTGTCCAACCGGCTGGGGCCACCTCTTCGGCCCAGTCTGTTAACGCCGCTACAAGGGGGTGCTGTGCTATCCGTGGTGTTTGGTGAATTCTCCGGGGCAACCTTTTCATGTTTGCTAATGGACCTGGCGCCCCATGGCTCCTGAACGACCCATCGCCCACGGGTCAAGGGAACATCCTAGCTGTCGGAGCTATGAATGAGATGCAAGGTACAGCGGGATGAGCCGGAGTAGGGGAGCACGGCTCCTAGGCCCTCGCCTGGTAGCGAACAGGTGGTGTAGTGCAAGCAGGTCTAGTAATGGCTCGGCAAGTGGCGGATGATAAGAGATGTGAAGGAGCCTGGCCCATTTAGGCATCGCGCCACGACCTACGAAATCATTGAGTAAGGACCAAGCATTCATGTCGCTCTGGTTCCCCGTCGCCCTCATGCTCCCGCTTCTGTGGCTCACCGCTCCGGCATGGGCCGATTATAGTGCTGGCGAGGAGGCATATTTCCGTGGAGACTATGCCACTGCCTTTAGAGAATTACACCCTCTGGCAGAAAATGGAGATGCCTTTTCCGAATATTTTCTTGGGGTCATGTACGCGAAGGGCGAAGGAGTCCCGCAGGATTTCCAACAGGCAGAGTTCTGGTTTTTTTTGGCAGCCGAGCAGGGACATGCACAGGCCAAAGACAATCTGGGAATGATGTACGCCAATGGCCAGGGGCTCCCACTGGATCTCAAAGAAGCCGTGCGCTGGTATCGTTCGGCTGCCGAGCAGGGAGAAGCCAAGGCCCGAAACAATCTGGGTCTGATGTATGCCCAAGGCCGGGGGGTCCCGCAGGATTTCAAAGAAGCCGTGCATTGGTATCGCTTGGCGGCCGAACAAGGGGAGCCCAAAGCCCAATTTAACCTTGGAGTGATGTACGCCCAGGGTAAAGGAGTTCGGCAGGATTTTAAAGAAGCAATACAGTGGTACCAGTTGGCGGCCCTGCAAGGGGACGCAGATGCTTATCACAACCTGGGAGTGATGTACGCCCAGGGCCAGGGAGTCACGCAGGATTATGTGCCCGCCCATATGTGGTTCGATCTCGCCGCCGCGCAAGGGGAGAAGGATGCCACCGAGCTCCGGGACAGCCTTGCTAAGAAGATGACACCTGCTCAAATTGCAGAGGCGCAGAAGCTGGCCAGAGAGTGGAAGCCTGGAGATAAATGAGCAACGCCGCATCCTGAATAATAGACATTATGAGCGAAGAAGCGACCGGCACGAGTAACAGGAGTGTCCTTGCCTAAGTGAGGTGTAGGGTCATGAGGGTCATTCTCAAACTGGGGTATTCACTAGTATTAGTGCAAGGCATGTGCGGGCTTACTTCATCTAAAAAGGCTTCTCTTTTCCCACGAGATACAGAGGATTGATTGATAAAGGCCATGGCGGAGACAACTTCATGTCAGCACTAATATCAGATAAATCAGATAAAACCTCCACATGGTCACGACCGATTGCACCATCCATCCAGGTCTCACAGCGTGATTCATCGACGAATAAGCGATGGCGGGTGTTGTTGGTGGACGATGATGCGAGGATTCGTACCGTTCTAAGAGGGCTTCTAGAAGAGCACGCAGACCTTCAGGTGGTCGGTGAGGCTGCCGACGGTGAAGAAGCCGTGGGCTTGGCAGAACAGCACCGACCGGATGTCATTGTGATGGACGTTCATCTTCCTCGTGTCAACGGAGTGGATGCCACACGCTACATCAATAAGAAACTGCCTCAGAGTATGATCATAGGAGTGTCTTGCCTGTATACCCCGCACACTTATAATGCGATGC
The DNA here is from genome assembly GCA_038275915.1 of Nitrospirales bacterium. Taxonomy (GTDB): domain Bacteria; phylum Nitrospirota; class Nitrospiria; order Nitrospirales; family Nitrospiraceae; genus Palsa-1315. Next base: position 6,000 of record JBBRRM010000125.1, on the reverse strand, counting down.
TCGCTGCCGGAGCCGTGGCCTTCGTCTGTAAAGAAGACGTCGTGGGCGCGCTCTATAAAACCGTCGAATTTGCAATGCGTGCCTATCGTCCTAAGAGGCTGCTGACTTCAGGAGACCCCGAGGTAGATGGCCAGAGATGACAAGATGACGGAGTTCGACTGGAACTAGCCAGGGCACAAGAGCGGGATGGAGCGGGGTCGAGGTGGTAGCGTTGGTCGAACGTCTGCAGCCGTCCGTCATAGTGATGGACATCAGTATGCCTGCCATTGCTGTCATCGGACTTTCAGTGCAAACCGGGTGGCACAAATGAGGTGGCAATAATGAACGCCGGTGCCGCGATGCTCCTCACAAAGGCAGCGGCCGTGGATGAACTTTACCGGGCGATCCGGGAAACTCTGGAAGCGAAAGGAGTGAATGAACAGCAGCACTGATGGCTCAAGGCCAATGTGTCGCATCATAAGGAAGAGCCTGTTCGCTATACCGATCCGGCTCAGCGTTTCCCCCGTCGAGCCAATATACCTGGTCTGACTAAGCTCTCGCAGGCCCAGCTACTTTTCGACGAACCACAAGAATCAACACGGCACCCAATAGAGCCATAAGGAAGCCCACGGGATCGTCTTCTCGATACCATCCCAAGCCGCGTCCTATGAACCCGCCCAAGAGTGCCCCAGCAATACCTAGCAGGATTGTTACAATCAACCCTCCCGGATCAGGGCCTGGCGTGACAAACTTCGCGATGACACCGACGATCAACCCGAATATGATCCATCCGATGATCGACATGACGCCACCTCCTACTTTGTTAGCCGATGCGTAGCTCCATCAACTAGCAGAGTACCGGAGTGTGAAAGCCGCGCACACTGGAAGAATCCCTAGGGTACACCTGGCTTCCCGGGATGGCAGTAGAACTCTGAGCTGTGCGTTATCCATTGGACAAGTGCCCAGGGCCAATCTCTTGACTTTTACTTGCCTGAGATTATCTGCGGCGTTGGAAGCAGGTAGGTCGATCGGTGGTCCGGCCTGACTCTGGAAGAGTAGTGGCGTGTAAAGGGTGCCACGAGTCTTACCGAGATTGGTCCTCCGATTTACGGAGAGGCCTATGAATACCCTACGAAAGGAAGTGCGTGATTTGATCGCTCTTAACGAAAGGATTCAAAGCGCGCTCTTACGAGGTGAGCGGATTATGGACACTGAGATCGAAATCATTCGGACGTGTAGCACTGAATTGCTGGCAAGGTTTGCGCGGACCGACGGGCCTAAAATGGAATGGCGAGATGGTGATTCTCTCGATGGCGCCATAGACACCCCGAATCCCCTAGTGTGATCATCCCCTAGTTTTTAGGTGCCCCCGCACTAAGCATTTTAGTCCGCAAATAGCCGTTGCTGCTTTAGGTGCTACATCAAATGCTTCTCGGCAAACTTCAAATGCTGGATTGCAGACTGCCGCAAGGATTCAACAAGGGAAACTCCTAGCTGTAAAGGCTACGGATCAAAGGCAAGCTACGTCCTCCTGACCTCTCAATCCTTTAACCGATTTAATTTAGGAGGATCCTATGCCAAGCAAAACCAATCCCGTCATTGCGATGTTGAAAGAAGACCATAAAAAAGTGAAAGGCCTCTTCGAGGAATACGAAGATGCCACCGCGCGAAAACAGCAAGAAATTGCAGAAACCGTCATACATGAGCTGGATGTTCATGCGGCGTTGGAAGAAGAGCTGATCTATCCCGCGATTCGAGAGGAAATCGATGAGGATGATCTGATGAACGAAGCCAATGAAGAGCACCATCTTGTGCATGTCCTCATTGCCGAATTGAAAAACCTCGATCCCGGCGACGAGATCTTCAAGGCAAAATTCACAGTGCTGGGCGAACTGGTTAAACATCATGTGAAGGAAGAAGAGGGTGAAATGTTCCCGAAGGCGCAGAAGGCCGATATTGATTGGGAAGAACTCGGCGCTGCGGTAACCGAACGTAAAGAACAACTTACTGCAAAATTGACCGCTCGTTCCTAAAGACCTGTAGCGACGAAGGTCCGTCTTAAATGAAAGCGCTATGATGAACTCGACGAAAATACTCTCGGATTGAGGCGGCAGGTCCCTGGCCATATGGAACGGGTGAACATGGACACGGGTCGAGTGGCGGCCGAGGAAGCGGGAGTAAATAGAGGTCCAAAGGGGGTGGGTAGAGTTTAGCCACTCTATCCACCCACCTTCAGGAGGTATTAATTAGACAATGAGGGACGAAAATATCGCCTATGACATATGTGTGGGACTTGCTTGGTTTTTGATGATCCTCCTATAACAACAACCCTATTCCAAAAACGTGAATGCACTAGAACTGAAGAGGATCAATTCGAAGGGAGCGGTTAGCGAGGACGATCTGTGGTTGGGTAATCAACCTAGCGCTGGCGGATCCTCGCGGTCTTCTCCCGTGAGCGCCTCAGTCTCAGTGTTTTCCGCCTCACGAAGTTCCGCAATACAACCTAGAAGTAATTGCCGGCGTTGCTGAAGGGATTTTTTAAAATCATCACGATCAGGTTCTAGCTGGGCCGATTCGGGGAGGTTCACGATGGCTTCCGCTTCTGCAAGGGCAGCATACTTATAGGTTTCCAACCGGGCATCATCCGGGCCATAAAGATCGATAAGCAGCTGTTCGGTTTCAACATCGAACGCAGCCAACGTTTCACTCGTTTCGTTCAATGATCCTTCCTGAGACAAGCTTTCTAACTTGTGAATTTGGCGTTCCAGACGCTCGGTCCGGCTGAGTGCGGAGAATGATGCATTGGTATGTGGCATGTTGAGGCTCCCTCATTGTCAGAATCATGTGTGTCTGAACCTAACTACGGGATGTATTCTGAACCCAGTCTCCTCCGATCGAAGCTAGGCAATGCCCTAGCAGTTGGTTTGTCTCCTTGAGTTACCAATGTGGCACGTTGGTCTACCCTAACCACTGCACCAGGAATCCGCTGCATGCCTATCGAAGAACCGAATATTGATTGCCGCACTCAAATAGATAATTCGACGCTAAGCACCTGGGGAGACTCCGTGATCAAAAGACGGGAATTAGAGCATACTGAGAAGTACGATACACCGAGCGGTAGGGGGGTTCCTCTCGGAGAGGCGAGAGACAATTTGAAGGGAGCCAATAGCCATGGATATGACTTGGGAAAATCTCGTGCAATTGTTTAATTGGGTGGCCAAACAAGGATCGGATGCTCCATTGGCAGATACGGCAGGGGAAGCGATTGTGATCGATGGTAAAATCACGAGGGAGGACTTTGAGCGTTTCATGGCCGCTCATGCACCACCAGAGGGATGAGGCGTTTTCGATCGTGGCTAGTAAAAGGCATCGGGGGTTCTTATTCTACTTGTGTTTGTAAACTCTCCGTCTCACCCGGATTCTATAGGTATCCGCGATCATCCATTAGGCACAAGAGTAAATCCCACTGACAATGAAACTGCATACCCTCCTCTTACCTCTTTTGTATTTTTGTTGTTGTGCCGTTAAACATCTCAGTGGGCCGGTTTGGTCGGCTCCTTTTCGCCAGAAGAATGCGAGCCGGGACGCACGGTTGTTTGAGTTTGGTTAGTCTGATGGGCGACTGATGCACCTGCCTAAGGCGCGTTCGAGCATTTGGAAGCATCTCGAAAATATTCACCCCGAATTTGGTCTCTTTCCACCCACCGAACAACCGCTTGCTTGATCTTCGGTCGTACCTCGGGTCGAATGCTATGAACGCCCGGAGTAGCTCTCGTAGACTTTCCCACTCAAACTAGTAATTTCGCTAGGTCCTGCTAGCGCGTAGAGGCGCGCATCATTTCATAGGACTCCCCATCATCGGGTGCGCAGATAACAATGAATCCCTCATCTGGAAGTCGGTAACGAGGGCCGTTCTATTGCGTTGGAAACAATTATGACGATCGGGTGTTATAGCGCGAGGAGTAAGTGAAGCCGACCCAATATCTTGGAGCTGCACTACTGTTCATGTGGGGCTGCCAAGTCTTACCCGCAGCGACAAGGACAGGGGAGGTCAAAAACATTGTCCTGAGAGATGACGTGACAGCACAAGAAATCGCTGTGAATCCAGGCGATGAAATTCGATGGATCAACGAACAGACGAGAATTGTCCAAATTGTCTTTTCCGACCTCCAGCCAGATAGACAACTATCATGCAAAAATAATATTGGTGGAATATTCACGCCTAGCAATACGGCTCGAATTGCTCCCAATGAAACGGCAAGCATTTGTTTCCAACATGCGGGATTTTTCCGGTACATCGTCCGAATGGAAACCGGCTTGACGTTCGGTCAAATTAATGTTCCGGGGTTGATCGAGGTGAGTGTAAAAAGTGGCGAGGGAGCGGGGCCAGCAAAGGCTCATGCCAGTGATGGCACTGAGTCGATGTCAGGACTTTTCCAATAGTTTGCGATGAATGCCAAAAACCAGGAAAAGCCTTCGAGGTGCCACTAAAGGTGCCACCATCCTACCTAGAACTAATTCAGAATTGTGTAAGTCGTGGAAAAATGGTGCCGAGGGACAGAATTGAACTGTCGACACCAGCCTTTTCAGGGCTGTGCTCTACCAACTGAGCTACCTCGGCACGGTTCACGGCAAGAAGAGCGAGGCACTGTTACAGGATCGTTCAATGAAAATCAAGCTGCCAAGCTGTCCACTCTCTCCGGGAGAGTCTCGCGAAGCTGTGGCGGAGAGGGAGGGATTTGAACCCTCGGTAGAGGTTTTGCCCCTACGACGGTTTAGCAAACCGTTGCCTTCGGCCACTCGGCCACCTCTCCACTCGTCTCAGCTTTATGCGGGGTTCCCAATCATCTGCGACGCAGGTCGATGACGGTAGGATGACCAGCAAGCGAGCCGTGATCTTACCTCAGGCTACGTGAGAGGTACAAGCGATTCGCGAGGTAGATCTAGAAAAACTCCGGGAGGGTGGGAAACGCTCACACGTCCACCAGCTTAGTCTACTGGTGTGCGATCGGTTTTTTTGTAAGCTGGACAAAGATGGATGAGAGGGGTCACATCCATAACCATGCCTGTTTGAGATTGGACGTGAGGTCGAATTTCCAAGGTCCTGTAGGGATCGATCGAGGCTGCGTAGACTCGATCACAGTTGGCTGTGTGCGAAAGGCGGTAATGCGGGCAATGCGTGTTGCATAGCGGGGTTCAACATGGCTGGGTCTAACAACGCCGCTACGAGTCAACATCTCTAAAGCAGTTCGTTTCTGCTGCTTGTGGGCCCGATGCAATTGAATGGAGAGGACAGGCATCGTGTCCTCCTTCTATATCGAGGATATCTGATTACATCCAGAGTATTCGCCCGAGGTCTTCGTCGAGGCCGCGAGGACGCTGGCATTGGGAACAACGGGCAAAGAGTTTGCCGACTTGTGGCTGCGTGTTCCCACGAAGGACGAGCTGATATTTATGGCCTCCGCATGAGGGACAGGCTTTGCCATCGAGTTCCCGACGAATGGCTCCAATCTTTCCCATCTGTTTGTGCATCGGTCTCTCCTTCAAGAAATGATGCCGCTGTGGCGCTCTGTTGAGTTTGATAATGCGGTAAGCCAAAAAATTTGAAAATACCGTAGAGGTAGGTGGGGCTGAGCTAAAGAGGGGTAATATTAAGCTATGAAAAGTGATATGAAGGAAGTTATTTATGTACATATCATAACCTTATATTAATAAAGTAATTTACTACATTAATAGTCTAATACGAGCAGAGAGCGCAGATGGAAACGCAATCCGCATGAATGGCAGCCGGCCGTAACAGACGCCGACTGCACTGTATCGTCTGACTCCCTATCATTCACAGAAAAGCGGGTGCTCTTTCCTGGAATCAAAATCTAACTGAGCCATTATGTCTAACCGTGTAGGATTTGGCTCCCTCTGCGTCTTAGCTATCGAGCACAAGGTTTCTTTTGATCAGGTACTTCCTCCGACGGACAGAGGCAGAGTCCTAAGGATCGCACTGGCACTCTTTATTTACGGCTG
>JBBRRM010000124.1:0-8029 GCA_038275915.1 Nitrospirales bacterium | reverse complement strand
GGGTGCCTGCCGCGCTCGGCTATGCCGAGCGGGCGGTGATTCAGTTCGAACTCGGGCTGATTCGGAATCACTATGTCGGACGTACCTTCATTGAACCGGAGCAATCGATCCGCCACTTCGGCGTGAAGGTGAAACTCAATGCCGTGCCGGAGGTGCTCGAGGGAAAACGTGTCGTCGTGGTCGATGATTCGCTGGTGCGAGGCACGACGAGCCGAAAAATTGTGAAGATGATCCGCAATGCCGGGGCCAAGGAAGTGCATATGCGCATCAGTTCGCCACCGATCGTCTCTCCCTGCTTCTACGGCATCGACACTCCCACCAGGAAGGAACTCATCGCCTCCAGCCACACAACCGAAGAGATTCGGAAATACATCACAGCCGACAGCCTCGCTTATCTGAGCCTTGATGGGATGTTGAATGCCGCCCCAGGCACACCGGGCCAGTATTGCAACGCTTGCTTCACCGAACGCTATCCCATCCCTTTAACCCGCGCTGAGGAATGGCAGCTCGGGCTTTTCGAACCCTCTTCCTAGTTCCCCCCCTCAGACTCTCTATGCCTGCTGTCTACACTGCCTGTCTCCCCTCATGGACCGATGGACAGAACCAGTATGGGGTTGACCAATTCCTCAGACGTATCCGCTTCCCTGGCTGAAGCGTGCGCAGAGTAATCATCAGTTGGGGACAGCATCATGGTGCCCGTGGTAGAAAAGTCCATGACCAAGTACCTGGCTCGCCTCTACAGAACGCCGGCTCGTATGCCATGGCGACGACCCTATCGGCGAATCAGTGAAGCGTTGGTGAAGACATGTTCAATGGGGCTCGACCTAGAAGTCAGCCCCGCTTGTATGGTGCTAGCTGGTGGTTCAGAACCCAGGAGACAGGAAGATCGTTGCGGCTTGCGCTTCGGCCCAAACATGCTCGACTTGCCGAAGTTGATTACGCCGCTTCTTGAACGGGGAAGACAATGACGGTACGGAGTATTTCAAGACAGTTCCCGTTGAGACCGGAATCAGAACTGTTGATCTGGTGTGCCCGCACCGTCGTGACAGATGACCTCAAGAAGCGTATCAGTCGGAGAGCGCATGAGCCGCTTGATTGGGCAGCCCTTCTCGATATGGCTCGGTATCATGGGGTAGCCCCTCTCTTGTATCGAAACCTGTCCACCATCTGCTCCGACCTCGTGCCCGTCGAGTCCTTGACTTTGTTGCGCCAACGAGCCCAAGCCGTGGCGTTACTCAACCGGCTGCTCGCCCAGGAACTCGTTGTGTTGTGCGAGGCCTTGACAGCGCAGGGAGTGCCGGTCATGCCGGTCAAGGGGGCGACGCTGGCAGTGTCGGCGTATGGCGATGTCACGCTCCGTGACTTTGACGATTTGGACCTGATCATTCCAGAAGCTGCTATCGTTCAAGCCCAGGCCGTATTGTTGGCCCAGGGGTATGAGCGGAAAGATCCGTCCTCTGAACCAGGCGAATCGGAAGATGACGAAGGGCCGTACCATGTGTTCATTAAGAGACGCACACTTTTTCGCGTGGATCTCCAGTGGATGATGGCACACCAACACTTTGTCTTTCACTTGGATCGTCCAGAATTCTGGCAGCGCCGAACGGCTGTTCCTCTTGCGGACAGGACGGTGCAAGGACTCACGCCGGAAGATCTATTGATTGTGCTGTGCGTCCATGGGTCGAAGCATGCATGGGAACAGCTCAAATGGGTGTGTGATGTGGCAGAACTGGTCCGCGCACATGACCACCTGGACTGGAGTCGGATCTTCTCGAACGCTTCGACGTGGCGCTGCCGGCGCCTGGTGCTCATGGGGCTGGCGCTCGCGCATCAGTGGCTTGATGTGCCGCTGCCGGATGCGGTACTCGAGCGGCTGTATGCCGATTCAGACGTGCAAATGTTTTCCCATCGGATGCCATCCGCTCTGCTGGCAGATCGTCGTGCCGGGGTAAATGAGGCCCAGGCAGTCGCATTCTATTTCTCTTTGAAAGATTCGTGGTGGGAGCGCTGGCGGTTTGGCTTGATGCTCTGCCGGGATCAGAGTCCTATGGTCACGAGGCCTCCGGCCTGGTTTCGCTGGCGCGTCTCTCTCCCGCGTCTTGCCCGGCTTGTTCTTCCCCTTCACCGGACGATGAGGAATCTGTTCCCTTCCACGCTTCGGGGCGTTATCAACCGCTGGTTCGAGCACGGTAGGTAGTCAATATCTCTTGGAACATCCTATGGTTCTGGCCCTCGATCTCCGGAGACAATGGATTATCACAGCTGGCGATGTCCGGCGGAGGATTGGATCTCGTTCGCCCGGGCCATTCGCATAGATCAGGGCTGTATTCCCAGTAGATGGAAAGGGCGAATGCTGGAATTCTCATTGAGGCTTGCTACATGAATCGACTCCTTATAATGTACTGGATCGTGCTGCGTGTGGGCTTGATTCTGTCCTGGGTTCGTGTGTTGTTGCGGGTCAAGAGTTTGCCGTGGGTGTTGGACCAATTGAGTCCCTCCTCGGTAACGGGGAGGCCTGACGAGGGAGTGATCGAAGATCTGGTCTACTATGTGGATCGCTGGCTTCACCTATTCCCCTATAACAAAAAAGGGAATTGTTTCCCACGATCGTTGGCTCTCTTTTGGTTCGCCCGGCGATCGGGATATCCGGTTCTCTTTCATTGCGGTGTGAGAAAAGACGCCTCGAATCTCGAAGGGCATGCGTGGCTCACGTTGGATCGCCAGCCTTTTCACGAGACGGGCCAGCATTGGCAACGGTTCACCATTACATTTACCTATCCACCTGATCCGGCTGCGGGCGGACGACAGGACAGTCCGGACCTGCACCAGAAAAACGGGATGGCGAGGGCCTGAAGAGGCAGCCAAGTGTTCCTAGCGCCTATGAACATCATTCTGAATCGGATCCGTCCCTTCCTCCTGACGCTTCGCCATGCCGTCTCCTTCGCGTGGAAGAGCAGTCCAAGTCTGGCCGTCGGCAATATTGTGGTGCGCGTGATCCAAGGTCTCCTTCCGCTGGCGGTGCTGTATCTGACAAAGTTGTTGATAGACGCCGTGACCGAAGGGATCAAGACCCCCTCCGCCGAGGCATCGTTGAGTCGGATCACTACGATCCTTGCAGGGTTGGCGGCTGCTGCATTGGCGAGTGCCATGCTCACTGTCGTGGCTTCCTTGATTTCGAGAATTCATGCTCAAGTCGTCACAGATCATATGCATGCGCTCCTTCAGGCAAAGTCCGTCGAAGTGGATCTCGAGTATTATGAGAATGCCCAGTATCAAGATACGCTCCACCGCGCTCAACAAGAAGCGCCCTATCGTCCGACGTTGATTCTCAACTCCTTGCTCCAATTTGGCCAGGATGCCATTTCACTACTCGCCATGGCGGGCATACTGTGGTGGCTGCATTGGGGGGTGATTCCGGTCTTGATGTTGACAGCCCTCCCGTATTTCTTCGTCCGTCTGCAGCACTCCAACAGCCTGTTTGCCTGGGAGCGTGAGCGCACCCCGCTTGCGCGGAAGGCCTGGTATGTCAATGCCCTGCTGACGGAAGCCACGGCAGCGAAGGAAATCCGGTTATTCGATCTCGGCTCCCGGTTGAGACGGTGGTTCCAAGATGCGCGATCGGTGCTGCGCCGGGAACGGATTGCGTTAGAGCGCCGCTGGTTGTTCGCGGGCCTTGCTGCGCAGATCGTTGGGGTCGCCGGAGTGTTCGGCGTCTACAGTTTGGTGGCGGTCCAGACGTATCAGGGGTTACTCACCGTGGGCGACCTCGTGATGTTTTTCCAGGCGGTGCAGCGGGCTTCAGGATTCCTGGATGGGGTGGGGTGGAGCGTGTCGAGCCTGTACGAGAGTAATCTGTTCCTAACCACATTGGATGAGTTTCTGAGTATTCAATCTCGCTTGCCTGCGGCGAAATACCCGGAGACGTTTCCGAGGCCGATCATGCAAGGGATTACGTTCGATCGTGTATCATTCCAATATTCGCATGAAGAACGCGTGGCGATACGTGACTTCACCTTCACGATCAAACCCGGCGAACATGTCGCCTTCGTCGGGGCCAATGGCGCAGGCAAGACGACGCTGGTTAAGCTCGTCTGCCGTTTGTACGATCCGTCGGGTGGACGTATCACGATCGACGGGATAGATCTTCGGAACTATCCCATCGCCGATGTGAGGGGCGCCGTGAGCGGGGTCTTTCAGGACTTTGTGAAGTTCGAGCTATCGGCAAAAGACAATATCGCGTTAGGTGTGAGATCTCTCGACATCGACCTTTCCGCCATTACCCAGGCAGCCAAGCAGGCGGGGGTCCATGAGGCCATTGAGCGCTTGCCAGGAGGGTATGAGTCTTTGCTCGGCAAGCTGTTCGAAGGGGGGCATGAGCTAAGCATCGGCGAATGGCAAAAGATCGCGCTGGCCAGAGCTATGCTCCGTGATTCTCAAATACTGATACTCGACGAGCCCACGAGCGCGATGGACGCCAAGGCAGAAGCGGAATTGTTCGAGCGGTTTCATGAGCTCGCTCAGGGACGTATCGCGATTCTGATCAGCCACCGACTTTCTACTGTAAAAATGGCTGACCGGATTTTTGTGGTCGACCGGGGCGAGATCGTCGAACAGGGTACGCACAACGCCTTGATGCAACAACAAGGACTCTACGCCACGCTCTTCCTCACCCAGGCCCAGCATTATCAGTAGTCTTTGTTTTGGCAGAATGCTGAGACTGCCTGGCCGCTTCGTCATCACATCTAATCTTCAACGTAGTCAACCGGCCACGTCTTCGATGGGTTCATCGGCTTTGGCTTTGCTGAATAGCCTTGTTTGAGCCTCCTGCAGGAACTTTTTCCACATTCTGCGCTGCGGATGGAGAGATCGAAGGTCCAGTGCATTGCGATAGATTCTAGACAATCAAGTAGGCATCGTCTCGTCTCGTACGATAGGCGAGGCTCTTACACGTATTGGTACGTACCTCCAAAGTAGGGTTTATCCCCAGCTTCTAGTGAGCTATGCAGAAGCCCATCATAAGCCTACTCTTCGCAACAACTTGGCGCAGTTCTCGGCCACGATGCATTGGCCAGGCCTGAGGAGGCGCCAGAGGGGAATTACTTGACGTGATCCTGATTCTTGCCGATAACACAGACCCGTGGGCAATCCAGGTGAACAAAGAGGTGCAATGTACCGGGGGCGATGTCCTCTGGGTCAAGCCTGCGCAACTCCTAGATAGAATTTTGCTCAACTGGCGGGTCGTGGCCGGTACCTCGGTCGTACCAGGTACGCTGCTGATTGACGGCCATACCATTCCTCTTGCCGACCTCACTGGTATTTTCGCGCGACTCACGTTCCCTCCCTCTTTAGAACTTGAAGAACTGTCCCTGCAAGATCGCGATTATGTGATGAAGGAGACCACCGCAGCGTGGCTGGCTTTTCTCAATGTCTTGCCCTGCGCCGTGGTCAATCGACCGATTCCTGGTGGTCGGTCCACGATTCTCGCGGGCAGTCCCCTCCTATCTCGGGTGGCGGAGGAACGCGGATTTCTTCTCCCGCCTTCTCGCTGCACATCCAGCCGGGCTGATGCGGTGTTGCAGTTTTCAGTCTGGAGCGAGCGGGTCTATCTCAAGCCGCTGGGATCGCATGAGCCGGGGATATTCTTGCGTTCTCACGACGGTGCATAACAGATCGGTCGAGTGATGGAGCGGCAGGCGGTCTCGATGCAAGCGATCCCGCGAGGGCAGCGGGTCACTGTATATGTGGTCGGAGAGGAGATTGTCGCGACCATCCTGCAGCCAAGTGAGGATGTTCAGCAGCGAATGGCAATGGCGCCAGTACCGTCAGAACGCTGTCTCGAACTTGTGGGCGACTTGGGACTGACGTTTGCCGAATGCCAGTTCATCGTGACTCCTGAAGGGCCTGTCTATTGTCTCGATGTGAGCAGCGCTCCCGGATTCTGGGGCTGCCCGCAAGAGGTTCAGCAGCGGATCGTGTGCCGTCTGGTCGAGTATCTTTCTACAACGAGGAGTCTATTGCTCCATGATTCTCTTGATGGGCCCGATGGCCGATCCAGTGCTCGCGAACGTCTGTGCGAGACTCGCAGCCAGAAACGCTGATCTCATGCTCATCCATCCGGAAGCGGAAGGAGACAGCTGGGACATCACATGGTCAACCGAGGGGGGCGGGATGACCGATCTCCTTCGTATCGGGAATCGTACCGTCCATCTGTCCAAGATCACATCAGTGTATCTTCGGTCGATGGGTAGCCGTGCGGCGTCGACGCCTCGCGAACGGATGATCGTCACATCCCTTTGGGAATTTGCCGAGAGTCTCCCGGTGTTGGTGGTCAATCGACGCGAGGCGTCGCATACCAATATGTCTAAGCCCTATCAGCAACAATTGATCGCCCGGCTCGGTTTCAAGGTGCCGAAAACTTTGGTGACGATGGTTCCGGAAGAAGCCCGCACGTTTTATGACGAATGCCAGGGACGGGTGATTTATAAGTCAATCAGTGCAGAGCGCTCTATCGTGAAACTTCTCACACCGGAGGATTTCCCCCGTTTGGAGCAAATTCGTTATTGCCCCGTGCAGCTTCAAGAAATGATTCCCGGTACAGACTTACGAGTTCATACGGTAGGGGATCGCCTGTTTGCGACCGAGGTTTTGTCAGACGGTTCGGACTACCGGTATGTCGAACGGGAACACAAGCAGCGCACGATGCGCGCGATCGAATTGGAGAGGGATCTTCAGGACCGCTGCCTGAGGCTGACAGATGGTCTTGGGTTGAGCCTCAGTGGGATTGATCTTCGTCGAACTCCAGAGGGCGGCTATTACTGTTTCGAGGTGAATACCAGCCCGGGGTTTACCTTTTTCGAGAACCATACGGGCCAACGGATCGGAGATGCCGTGGCCGATTTGCTCTGCGCAGGGAGAGCGTAGTTGTGGGATCTGTAGGCGGGTGAATAGGAGGGACATGCATCATGAGTAGACAGCCGTTTATCACTGCAGACTTGAGACCGGATTTGGCTATTCAATCTGATCCGGCGCAGCCGACGCTTACGGGCCAGGCGACGACAGAGGAATTGGGTGACGTCGCTCGTGCGTCGTTATCCGAAGAAGAACGGCAACAGATCGAACGGGGGAATCAGGACTCACATCGGCAACTCCTGCAGACCGTTCCACAACCCAGTCCAAACGTACAAGGCACCACATTAGATGGCGAAACCGTCCTGCTCGACTTGAGCACAGGCCGCTATTACACACTCAATAGAGTGGGAACAGCGATCTGGGAATGCTGTACCGGCACTCAATCGCTACAGAATATTCACGCCACACTCTGCGCACGATTCGAAGCCTCATCGGAACGCATCGCCGACGATCTTCTTGCTCTCGTGACGCATTTGGATCACGAGGGACTTTTAACACTGGAAAGGAGGTGAAGAGGAATGGAACTTCAGCAGAAGGAATCCTATACCGAGCCGGTCTTGGTGACGCACGAATTGTTGCGTGACATCACAGGGCAGAAGTATCGGGAGAAGCAGCAGGGAGAGAAAAGCGGAGTTGAGAACGTGACATAGTTCTCTCATTTCGTCATGAATCGACCGGTCCTCGAGGATCGGTCAACTTTGAAAGGAGGTGAAGAGAAATGCAACAGCAGCAGAAAGAATCCTATACAGAGCCGGTCTTGATTGCGCATGAATTGCTGCGCGACATCACCGGGGTTAAGTATCGGGAGAAGACCTCCGACAAGGTCGGTTCCGAGGGACCAGCATAGGCTTCTTGCAGGTTTATGGGCTGGCCGGTTCGAAAGGACTGGTCAGCCCATGAATACAGAGGGATGCAATGGCGGCACTCAACCAGATGGAGGATGCGATGACCACGGCGGCCGAACAGTGCGAGTACCTCTTTTCCTTGCACGGAGTTGAACTCCACTATCAGACGTCGTGTTCGGCGTTTGTGGCTCCGGTCCTGGCGCTTCTCCAACATTTTCATACCGAGGTCGATCCGGGAGGCACAGTCCTCACGATTCGGTTCGAGGAGATTGCGA
>JBBRRM010000123.1:0-8049 GCA_038275915.1 Nitrospirales bacterium | reverse complement strand
CTCTCCATATTCCTTTCACCTACACTTCCTCGTCATGCGGTCCATCGATCCGTTCAAGGCCTTTGCGATTCTGTGCGGAATGACAGCCGCATGTATATTTGCGGTGTTACTGACGAAGTGAATCAAGAGAACCAGAGATTTATCCCAGTAATCCACCTATTCCCGCCGAGTTCCGTACACGAGCCGCTACTTCCGCCCAACTGCTGTCGTCACCAGGATTCGATCATGTCGATGCCGCGCTCGATATCGCCGTAAAATCCCATTAATACCACTTGAGTTGTACCATCCGTTTCCATCGGTCTCTGAACTCCGTTTTCGGGATGTCCGCCTGATCACTGATGACATAGCGATTCTTTCCTTGAGCCTTGGCTCGGTACATTGCCCGGTCGGCATCGCGAATCAAATCCTCCACGGTTTCATTCAGAGTGGTATTGAAGGCGATGCCGATACTGGCCCCCACCTGGACGGGCTCGCCCACATTGATAGGGGCTTGGAGTTTCGTCAGGATACGCTCAGCGATGGAGGTCGCGTCGGCGGGATCGTGCACCAGGTTCAGCAAGAACGTGAACTCGTCTCCGCCATAGCGTCCGACCACGTCACCTTGTCTCAAACAGCCTTGAAAGAGTTTCGCCGTATGGCGTAACACGGCATCGCCCGCCTTATGCCCGAGTCGGTCATTGATGGGTTTGAAACCATCTAAGTCCACAAACAAGATGGCATAGCGGAAGCTGGGATTGTATTGTCCATACTGCACGATACGCTCGACACGCTCCAGAAATTGTGCACGGGTGGGCAGCCCAGTAAGCGCGTCACACAGAGACTTATTGCGGGTGGGATCTTCCGAGTCCACAATTCGCTGTATTTCCGCCTGCATGATCGTGATCTTGCTCACGAAGACCAACGCCAGACTCAATAAGGCAGGCAGGACTAAGGCCTCGCCGGTTTGCAGCAGAGTCGAGCGATGCAGCATGACCCCATAGCCTCCAATGACCAGGCTGCTCAGTAAGCCGAAATGTAGAATCGACGGAGCATAGGAGGCCATCGCCACTAGCAGCACCACTGCGCCCAACATCCAAAGCTCGGGGCTCGTCCCTTTCTCAACTGGGGCTAACAGCACGCCCGTATCGCCCAAGGTCAGGAGGCCAACAAACCATGCCGTGTCGAGCTGGGCGCGGGGTAGCGTCACGAGCATGAGTGTGAACGTGGCTAAGGCGAGGCTAAGCCCGGCTTGTACGCGTGTAATGGGCGAGAGCAGATGAAACCCATAGAGCACCAGGAACATGACGTGGAGAAGGACCAAGTACACCCGTGGGCTCGTCGGCTTTATGATGTTAATCGTAGAGTCCCTTTCTCGACACCGCAGTGGTTTTAACGTGCTAGTTTTAGCCTATCCGACCGTACCCTCCGCCACATGCCTAGGAAGGGGGGGCGAAGCCCCTGCAGAGGAGAGGGTTGTTCCAAATCAGTGCCTAGATGCAATTACCGTATGACAATCCTCTCGTATCGGCTCTGAGAGCGTGCGGCGGTCGTGCCCCGTCGTGCGGCCGACGATACCTAAGGCAGATTGTAGACTTGACTCGGCAGAGACACGGACAGGAACAGGTCTCTCAACAATCAGACGTGAGTCTACAGGGAAGACATATAAAATACATAAAAATGAGTTTCCCACCTACAGTAAGGGAAAGGGTCCAGAAGCAGAGGCCGCTGGCCATCTGCCCCAGAGGAACAGCCTCGACATTCTGAAAGCGGTCAAGGCCACCAGGAACGCACCCCAGCCGGCCAGCAACTGTCCCACACTAAGATTTTTGGTAATATCGCTGACGTTAGCGTGTCAAAAACCAGGAGAGGCCGAGATACGGTAAGACGCCATTGAGACCAACATTGCGTTCACCCGTATCTCCATTTGAAAAATGATGAAAGCGGATACCTGCCGTGACCGTCAGAGAGTGCGTCAGAAAATAATGGACTCCGGGCCCCGTCTGTACGACGAAGTTCACCGGCGTGCTCTGTTCGGGGATGCGGGGGGCCAGATTAGTCCAGAGCACACCGGCTCCCACTTCCCAGAACGGTACCCAGCGTCCGAACGATAGAAAATTGTAGGTGAGCATTCCGGTTCCCCCAGCTGCTTCCGCGGCAAATGGTTTGGTGAACCTGGCGAACAGCGGTTCCACGCCAAGCTCAATGTTCCCACTCAAAAGGCCCGCTCGAAACTCGTCCGTCACAATCATGCCGATCTTCGGGAGCACGAAGACTGCGCGACGGTCTGTCGAGGGAGGATGATTGCCGATATCAATGGCCTGCCAAATTCCTGCCGCAATACCCAATTCGACGGTGCCCGATCTAAGGACATCCCGTGCATCCTCTGGCGGGCGAGGTGCCTCTCCCCATGCAGCGAACGGATTGAATATTATTCCGCCGAAAAGGAGCCACAAGGTGAGATGGAGAACACGCAAGCCGCCATGGCCTCGCCATCTTCGATTCTCGATGAGTGAACTACGCCCCAGCAGCATCATGAAGTTATTTACCGGGTCGACGAACTTTCCCCTTAGGGTTCGCAATATCGCCGATGTACTGTTTGCCTACTGAGCCTCCGATTTAACCGCGGTCGCTTCCAGAGTCGGGTAGTACAGAGGCAGCGGTGGGTAGGAGATGGAAGTCTGCGAATCGTACGGAGAGCCGGGCTTCTCCATGGCGTCCACATAGGCACCGCGTCGAGTCGCGTCCATCCCGGCGGCACTCATGGTGAACCAACCACAAGCTGTCCCTTCACGGCTAAAGCCCTTCACAAGTTGCTCAAAAGTAGGTAGGTCTCCGTCCCCTAAATGTCGGGCGCACAAGACATCAGTACTAAACGAAGATCGCTCAAACCGATTGGAACCTCGTTTGCCGAGACCTCACTGGTCATCCTAGCCCAAAATAAGCGCATGCGCCGACTGAAGGAACTGTGACTACCCCTAGTCCGCATCGAAGGCACTGAGTTTCCAGTAAAGCGCTGCAGACCATGTCAGTAAGCGTACGCCTAGGGGGCAGGGGGAAAAACTCACGTGCCACATCTCCAGCCGATCAATCCACTGTGTAAGCGTGCACTTCCAGTCGAATCAAAGACGTTGAGCTTGGTGGCCCAGCATTCCCAACCGTTCAATGTTCGGCTGGTTTTCTGGCATCAAGAATAATAGAGGTGTATGCCAATTCGCGAGTGGCATTTCTGCTGTCGAATCGTGAAGATCGGCTGATCATCCCATCAGCCGGAGACCATTCGTGAAAATGAAACGTCCCGTGTTCATCAAAATATTCGAGCAATGCAATCTCGAATCCGACCGAGACAAATACTGCTGCCAACGTTACGTACGTATAGAGCATATGATGATCATCGGATCCTACCCCGGATCCGCCCGGTTTCACATAATCAATGTACTCTTGATCTGGATGCAATCCATCCGGCACCGCGACTCGGATGTACCCTCCTGGCATGAGATATTCGAAACAGTTCTGTGCCGCCGTGATCGCAGCCTTCGAATCGAGGTGTTCCCACACATGCTCAGCTAAAACGGCATGCACGGAATTCGGCATAAAAAAGTTGGCCCAATCGGCTTCTCGTACTAAATCGAGCTGAGCCTTATCCGTAGCAAGCCAGCCTTTCTGTCTATCTTCACATGCTCCCACGATAACCCGGATCTGAGGTTGATCTTGCGACCCCTCCGCCTCGCGCTCGCTATCTTTTCTGGATAAAATATCGAGGCCATTTCTGAGAAAGGAGAAAATTGGCATTAGCTCACCTCTATCAGGTCTTAGAGTTGCTGGACCCAAGCAGGGTCTCAAACGAATCGATAAAGTTAATGGCCGCCTACAAATGGCAAGCCGCGTGAAGCGTTCACCCCCCCCTCAGGAGCGCATACGCCCAGGAACCACCCGTAGCGTGGTCGATCAGATCCGATAGATTGAAAAGCGTTGGTAGAGAGGCCGAGAAGGAGGATGGTCGAGTTCTAGTAGCGGGAATGCAGGGGCGATGAAGACTGAGAGTAGCGATTCTGACACCGTGGCCGAGAACGCAAAGGACGGTATTTGAAGAGGCAACACTGTCGATTTCAGACCAGAGGCCAGTGAGGATAACGCCTCTTCATCGAGATCTGCCTGATCTTCCGCGGCAGTTTCTGTGACGACCTGGAATTCTTCGGCCAGCACCAGCACACCAAAAAACATCCAGACCAAGAGCAGACACCAGAGGGTGAGACAAAAGGCACGGGCGTGAGGATTGAGGCGCATCAGCGGACTGTAAGTGAATCATGGAGATCTGTCAAACGTGCACCGAGTCTAGTCGAAGCGTTGTGCATTCTCCGCAGGATCTGACTGGACAACAATTCTCACGCTGTTCCTCCGAATATCTGATCTTTTGCGGGACGGTTAAGGTTGTAAACACGATGCATTCAGCATGGCTCTTGTTTAGTCTTTGATAGCTCGCTCAACACTCAGCGCCTCACAATCCTAAGAGGTTGGAAACAGACCAATCCACGGCCTCACGGACGAAAAGAGGTGTACACCTAGGGGCATTCCCAGCCGCAGTCTCTGAGGTGCTGGCATACACTGCTGCCGTTGAGGTCGAATGACCATTATTGTATTGGGAAAATGGTCCCAATGAGTAGAAGGAGCATGTGACGTGAGAGATAAATCTAGAACTGACCTGTCCCTCCTAGAAGGCTACACCCCTCAGGAGTACTTGCAGAAGTTCCACAGAGTGCGGCACCTGTCCTATGACGATGCAAAATTTGAGTGGATTGCATGGCTCGTGATGCTGAGTTTGTTTGTCACGGCGATCCTCGAGACGGGATGCTCTCACCAGGTTTTATTCTGATCTTTCTCTGCGCCTGCTTCAGACCATATGCTCATTCGAGGATAGATGAGGGTATACATCGTGCGAGTGAAACCAGTCATCCTCATGCTCGCGAGCTCCAAGTGAGGGTAGCCAAGCAACGGTTAGGTAGGTGGAATAGATGACGAGCGACAGATCCCTCGTGCGGTCGCCTCTAACGGCAATGCCTAGGAACGCGCGGTGACACTCAGAATTCTCTCCGTCGCCTGTCTATTTGCCCTCACTGGTTCTCTGAGCGCCTGTGCCCCGCATGAACAGCCCCCCGAACACCCTAAACTCGGCGGACGTCCTACCCATATGGGCATCATAACCAGAGTGTCCGATGGCGACACGTTGTCCGCGGCTATTAACGGCATTCCCGATACAATCCGGCTGACCGGGATTGATTGTCCCAAACATGACCAGCCGTTCGCAAAAGCAGCCACACAGCTCGCAAAAAAACTGGCCCTGGAGCAAGCAGTACGGGTCACAGAATTGGGGCGAGACAAGTATCATCGCTTACTGGGAGAGGTAGTGCTTCCTAACGGACGGATGCTCAATCGGGAGCTGGTCCGGGAGGGGGCCTGTTGCTGGCATCGAAAATATGCGCCGAGAGATACGGTGCTCGAAGGACTCGAGACATACGCGCGAGAGGAGCGAAAAGGGTTATGGGCTGATCCATATCCGGTGCCGCCTTGGGAGTGGCGAAACAAGAAGTGATGGCATCGAAATCTGGGTGCCGATTCATTCTTTCCGTTTGCGCTGTTCCCTATGGGAGTAGGTCACCCCACTGGCGATTCCGCTATTCGAAGGCTCACCATAATGAGCAGGAATGATACGCAAGGACCAGCCAAGAAGGCTGCTTGGCAGGAGGCCAAAGTAGTCCATAACCGGCACGGACACGCTTGATGTCGAGGTGAACGGTATTGGTCACTCCGGCTATACAAGAGGGTCATCATGATAATTGTTTCAATCGCGGTGGTTCTGATCGCTGTTCTGTTGAGAAATGATCCGGTCGCATTGGGCCAAGATACTCAAGCTCAACCCCCTGCTGTCGCATCTCTGCCGTCTCTCTCCATTCAAGCTCCATTCATAGAACAGGAATTTGTCCCGTATGAGAAAAAGAAGAAGAAAGGAACAGCCTCCATTAGCGGCCAAGCATTTATTACAAAGGGGAATAAGGAAGTGAGGTTTCAGCCGGGGGGAGATGTGATGCTTGTTCCTAAGTCCCCCTACACACGGGAATGGCTTGAAAAATATGTCCAGAAGCAGGGATCATGTGTGGTCGAGCCATCCGCGGATCCCACCCTCTCAAAGGATGAAAAAGAGTGCGGCCTCCCACACCATATCTTTGCGCTATTGGTAAACGATAAACGGCTCGTTCCTTATTTACGGTTCACACGGGCTAGTCCGACGGGACACTTCTGGTTCAACAAGGTACCGCCTGGGAGGTATTTCATTGTGACAGTGATCACCTGGGAGGCGGCATTCAATATCCCTGTCTCAGGCGGACTCGCTTGGGCCTCTGTCGAGGCGGAACAAGGTGAGCAGGTCGCGAATGTGATGGTGACCCGCTAAGACAGCCTCTCGGGTTGACGAGCGGCCAATGACCTAACAGACAATCATGAAACCACAGCTCACATGCATGACCGGCTTTCGGCCGGAAATTAGTGCCCGTCAAGGACGGATGCTCGGCAGTCGAAATCCCCTCGATGGTCCAGTGTTCGCCACATTACAGGATGCGATCGACTATTCCATCGGTGTCATGGCGGATCACTTTGACCGCGGCCTGGGCCTGTCGGATGCCCAGATTGAGAGATTCAAGGGAATGGTTGGGTGAAGATCCGCGGTAACATTTGCGTATCAACCTACTACTTGGAACCCCAGTTGCATCTCCAATAAAGGGATGACTGGCCTCCAAGTAAACGCGGTTTTCAGCTTTCCCTACCTTTGGGGCATTGACGGATTCCCATGTCACGGCTCATGCTCCATGTCTCTGCCCGTTCGTTCAGGGTTCAGGCGGGAGCGAATGCGCAGGTCACTCACCAGTGTTTTGTGTTCTGATAGACGTTGCTATGTTTGTGAAGCGTCGACTGCTGCCATATGCCAGAGGTTGGCGGGGAGGAAGCCTCGCCCTGCTCACCGTCTTTCTCATCTTGCCCTATCTTGCTGTCTACCATGGTGAGGGAGACGCAAACCAATCCACGCAAACTATAGTGACCGATGGACAGGAATTAGATACCGCTGAGGATAAGGCCTCGCCCTTTCCCTCTCAGGACCAGGAACAATCATTAGTAGAGCTGAATCAACAGCTGCGTGCTGCCTACGCACAAGGTACCGATTCCGCGACCACGATTGTCCCTCTCCAACATCTATTGTTAGGCGCGCTCACCTCTCGGCCTCCTCCGTCTCTCTAAGCTCTTCATTTCTCCAATTCACAACAGGCCCGTCACGGTTCCATCTCAGTTGATCACGGAGCAGCGCCGCACCCTGTTGCATCACACGACACGTGCCGCAGAGGGGCGATCGATATGGATGTGATATGGACCGCCGAGAACCCGAAAGTGTCTGGATTATACTGGCGGAGAAACAGCGACCAGGGCGTTCCCTACTTGACTATCGTCTTCCAAGGACCCAATGGGCTGAAGGTACGAGTCGTTGAACAACCGATACATTGGGGAGCGAATGGAGGCGAGAACGACCCTATTGAACGTCCTGTTGAAGTGTTTTCATGTGGCGCATGGGCTGGACCGTTGGCGCCGAGAGTAAAGCCGAAACATGACTTGGAGGACCGAAAAGCCGACTAAACCGGGCTGGTATTGGTGGCGCCCATTATCGACTGACGCACCCACGTTAGTCGAAGTCACGATCGATGGAGACGGAGTGTTGAGGACTGGTCCGCCTGCGAGCTCGAAAGAAGGCGGACGTCTTCGTGCTACTTCTGGCGAATGGACCAAACGGGTGGAGATGCCGCTGTGAACTGAACAACGGAGAAACCAACGGTGTCCGGTTGGTACTGGTACCGAGGAGCCGAGCAAGAGTATCCGATGCTCATGGGTCTGAGAAGTGGCCCCGGAAATTTGAACAAGCCGTTAGGTGGAGAATCTGCTACCGTTGATGCCCTGATGGGGCGATGAAATGGAGCAGACGATGGCAACACGAACGAGACGGACGCACTCCGCGGTGTTCAAAGCCAAAGTGGC
>JBBRRM010000122.1:0-8121 GCA_038275915.1 Nitrospirales bacterium | reverse complement strand
CGATCTGGCTGGCCGTGATGGCGAGTTGGGGCGTGGCGTTTTTTGAATACTGTCTTCAAGTGCCGGCGAATCGAATTGGGTACCACATGCTGTCAGCCTACCAGCTCAAAACTCTCCAAGAGGTCATCACCTTGATCGTCTTCATCGTATTCGCTGATCTGTATCTCGGTGAAGGGTTGAAACCGAAGCATCTTGCGGGTTTCTTGCTTCTCGGCGTGGCGGCCTGGGTCGTCTTTCAAGACCGGTATGGGCTTAAATGGTAAATGAACATGGATAGTTTGGTGCAGATGTCTTTCCGGGGTGCCGGTGGTGCTTCCTGATCGACGCCAATCTGACCGGCTCGAATCTCTTACGCCGCGATAAATTTTAATGCGACGCCGTTGATGCAATAGCGTAGGCCGGTTGGCTTAGGGCCATCCTTGAAGATGTGACCTTGATGCCCTTCACAGCGGGCGCAGTGGACTTCGGTTCTTGGGAAGATCAGTTTGTAATCGGTTGTGGATTCAACCACTTTTGGATCGATCGGCTGCCAAAAACTTGGCCAACCGGTGCCGCTGTCGAACTTGTGCTCGGATGAAAACAGAGGCAGGTCACAGCCTGCACAGTTGTAGATGCCGGCTTTCTTATTGTCGTGCATGTTGTTAACAAAGGGACGTTCTGTATCTTCATGCCGTAGGACCCGATAGGCTTCCGGAGAGAGAAGTTTCTTCCACTCGTCGTCGGTCTTCACCACTTTGACAATCGGACTAATATCAATCTTTGGCGGCATAGTCCTGCTCCTTTCTTGGCGGATTGTCCTCGATTAGTCGGGGACCTGAAAGTATCCTTACATAGTGATCAGTTGGGGAGCAAGGTAGGAGCAGAAGCTGAAACACTTCGTCAGCTGCCGCCTTGCTGGATGGCCTCTGTGGAACATCCCTGGGGGAGTGAGCAAAGAGAAATGAGGGACCCCGGAAGACATTTCCGGAGTCCCTTAGTTTTTAAGCTGAAGCTGGGGCAATGCCCGTTCCGAAGCGAAAGCTGCCGTCAGCCGCTTTCTCATGGTTGAAGGCAGCGGGGAGAACCTCTTCGATCCGTTCCACCAGAATGAAAGTCAGATCGTCGCGCACTTCTTGCGGCACTTCTTTCAAATCCTTCTCGTTAGCCTTGGGCAGAATCACCCGTTTGATGCCGGCACGATGGGCTGCCAAGACTTTTTCCTTGATTCCGCCAACCGGAAGAACCAGTCCGCTCAGACTGATTTCGCCGGTCATCGCCGTGTCGCTACGCACGGCTTCCCCGATATACGAAGACGCCAGAGCCGTAGCCATGGTGATTCCGGCTGAAGGTCCGTCCTTCGGGATGGCTCCAGACGGTACATGGATGTGTACCCCGTTCCGTTTGAAACGGGAAATGTCGAGTCCCATGCTTTCCGCGTGCGACCAGAGATAGCTACGCGCAGCCCGGGCAGACTCCTGCATGACATCGCCCAACTGGCCGGTAATGGTCAGCTCATGGCTGCCTGGGAGCAGCGTGGTTTCGATATACAGGACATCTCCGCCACTCGGAGTCCAGGCGAGCCCGGTGGCCACACCTGCGGGCAATATCTTACGCGCCTCTTCCGGCATGAAGCGCTCGGATCCGAGCCAGTCCGGAAGAGCCTCGGGCTGAATGGACACGGGAGTTCGTTCCTGTCCTTCCGGAAGTTCCGCGAATGCCAGCGCAACTTTCCTCGTGAGGCGACCAAGCATCTGTTCCAATTGGCGAACGCCCGCTTCCCTGGTGTAGCGGCTGATTGCCAGGTTCAAGACGTCGTCTGAGAGCAGGGCCTGGCTGGCATCCAGTCCCGCCTCCTTTAGACGCCGCGGCCAAAGGTAGCGACGTGCGATTTCCGCCTTTTCCCGTTCGCTGTACCCTTGGAGCCGGATGATTTCCATCCGGTCGAGCAGGGGCTGGCTGATCGTGTCCAGCGTGTTGGCCGTCGTAATGAAAAACACTTTTGAAAGATCGAACGGAAGGTCCAGGTAGTGGTCGCGGAATGTGTGATTCTGCGCCGGATCCAGGACCTCCAACAATGCCGCAGCCGGATCACCACGGAAGTCGCGGCCCATCTTATCAACCTCGTCCAGCATCAATACTGGATTGTTCACGTTAGCTCGACGCATTGCCTGAATGATCCGCCCAGGGAGGGCTCCGACATATGTCCGGCGGTGGCCGCGCAATTCCCCTTCGTCATGCACGCCACCCAGGCTCAAGCGTTCGAAGGTCCGCCCCATGGCTCTGGCAATCGACTGGCCTAGACTGGTCTTGCCGACGCCCGGCGGTCCCACCAGGCAGAGGATCGGCGCCTTAGCGGTTGGATTCAATTTCAACACGGCCAGCTGCTCGACGATCCGTTCTTTGACTTCTTTGATGCCATAGTGATCCTCTTCAAGCACTTGACGCACCTTACTTAACGCCAAATGATCTACCGAGGCCTTCTTCCAGGGAAGCTCAAGCACCAGTTCGAGATACGTTCTGAGGACCTGATGGTCAGGCGAAGAGGGTGGCACCTTTGCCAATCGGGCGATTTCCCGATCAACCTCCTTTCGCACATGGTCCGGAAGGTCGGCGTCCTGAATTTTCTTCTTGAGCTCGGTGATTTCGTTCTCTTCCCCCTCGCCCTCGCCGAGTTCCTGTTGAATCGCCTTCAGTTGTTCACGGAGGACATATTCTCGCTGAGTCTTCCCCATCTTGGCTTGCGCATCGCTGGCGATCTTATCTCGCAATTGAAGGATTTGGATTTCCTTCGTGAGGGCTCCATACAGCGATCGCAACAATTCAATCGTGGATGAGCTTTCAAGTAGCTTTTGCTCATCCTGAACGGTGAGATTGAGGAGCGAGGCCACGCGATAGGCCAAGGCAACGGGATTGTCCTCGTTACTGAAGGCCACCGCTGCTTCCTGGATACCGGGAGCCTGAATCAATCGAGGAAGGTCTGTCACTAATCCCTGGATGGCTCGGTGGAGGGCCTGGACTTCGGTGCCCTGGTCCGCCGGGCGATCGAGTCGTCGGGCCTGGACGAGAAGAAACGGCTCTGTCTGTTCGACCTTGAGTAACGCGACGCGTTCGAGCCCCTGAACGAGCGCGTGGATCGTGCCATCTTCCGTCCGTCCGATCTGTTTCACGATGGCCTTGGTGCCGATCGTATAGAGGTCTTCGAGTCCGGGCTGTTCTGTCAGGGGATCGCGTTGCGCGACCACCAGAATTGTTTTATCTTCTGTTTTCATTGCCGCTTCTACGGCGGCGACTGACCGTTCACGCCCGACCGTCAAGGGCATCATGATCCCTGGAAACAGCACGGTGCGCTTAATTGGGAGGACCGGGAGCTTGACTGCTAATGTTTCATTATTCATCTGAAAGTATCCCTTCGCTTCGGTTCGTGAAAGACACGAAGTATTAGGGTGTTAGATAGGTTCCGTCACGCACAAGTCAAGGGGTACTACAGGAGAAACATCAACTATGGGGAATCATAGAGATTGCCCTCGACTCGGGCCCTCTTTAACGATCGACAAATACTCCCCCGTGAGGATAGAAAAACAGTTTTCCATCGCCGGGACGACTGTCGACCGGTACCGATGAATCAGATGGTACCACGTATGAGTCTTTGCCCTCGAGATCGAAGAATCCGGCTACACTCTTCTCGGAAGAATCTCCAAGGCCTGATTTGGCATGATACAGGTCGTCCCCTCCCTCATCGATGAAGAGTCCCCAGCCAGAATAGTCGGCTCGACCTAGACCGGTCGAGCGGTCGAACGCATACGTGTCGCGGCCCTTGTCGGCATCGATCATCAGGCCCACGCTGCTGTCCCAAGCCGCTCCGCCGTTATAAAAGGGGCCGGAGGAACCATAGCGATCGTCTCCATGATGATCGACGAAGAGGCCGACCCCGAAGTGGGCGGATGCGCCGTGTCCGTAGCGAGCAGCCTGATGCTCGTCGTCGCCCTCCAGGTCCAATTTTATTCCGGCGCCAAAAAAGTAACCCAGTCCTTGAGAAAAGTTGGCGCTGTCGTAGTGATCGTGGCCTTCGATGTCGAGCAATATTCCCCACCCACCGGCCAGGCTGTAGGCTTGCCACTCTGATTTCTTTGTCAGAATCCGTTGGCCCGATCCAGTGCCTAAGCCGAAACAGTCGTACTGATAGAGAGGATCATCCGGCTTCCCTTTGGGTGCGTCCTGCGCATTGTAAGCACTTGGATAGGTGCCCCCACATTGATAGTGGTCGTCTCCCGTGACATCGATGACGGCTCCGACGCCCAAGGGGCCTCCGAATCCGATGGCGAAGCCATGGCTGGTGTAGCGGTCATTCCCTGCCGCATCGAGTAAGAGCCCGAGCCCTCCAATCGCCGCGCCCTGGGTCAGTCGATTGCCCACATAGATGTCATTGCCTTTCGCGTCGAATAAGATCCCGAGTCCGCCGAATCCAGCGCCTCCCGATCCCATGTCGAGCTGATAGACATCGTCGCCGGCGTGATCGATTAAGAGTCCCACCCCCAGCCTGCCGGTTGCGAGTCCAAAGGGAGCGCCGTCATAGGTATCGTCACCGTTAAGATCGATGACCACGGCATTTCCCTGTTCTTCGTCCGCAGATGCGGCAATCATCCCCCGATAAAGATCCTTGCCACCCACGTCAATGATCAGACCGATGTGCTTGTCCAACTTATACGTGTTGGGCCCGGGACCACCAACGATAATCAGTCCGTAAGAGGTCTCCTGGACCAACATGACATCGCCTGTCACACCGGCAGGCACGGCAGAAGCGGAGAGGGGTTTCGTCCATGCGGTGGCCACCTGATGAAGCCAGCGTTCACTGGCGAGTCGAGCGAGCACCTGTGCCGCCGCAATGAGACTGGCATAATCCACCTGCTCCTCAAGCAGTTCGGCAAAGCGGACATCGGCTTTAAGTCGCGTGATCGCCTGATCCGGAAGGCTGGACATCTGCGGGATGAAGTGCTCCGCCATTGATCGTGTATGCAAAAATAGGAAGTGGCGTTCTGCCTCTGTGAGATTCGTCAGCGCTTTCTCGCGGTGCATCGACGCCTGTTCCAGGCTTCCAACCATGAAGGCCAGCAGATCTCTGCGTGCGGAGCTTTCAGGGAGAGGAACGGGTTTAAAGAAGGTAGAGGTGCGATCCATACCGGCTTCAAGCACATCGAGGAGAGCCGGGAGATTGATGGACCCTCCCTCTGCCATTTCGGCTAGTAAGAGTCCCTGGCGTTCCAAATCCGCCAGACCGTCCCAAGGCTGCTTGAGGGCTTTGACCACTAAGCGACGCTTAAATTGTGCGGGTATCTTTTCGACTGCTTCATGCTCGGTCAGCAGGTCGGTGTGATGGGATCCCGCAAGTTGCTCGAAATCCTTGCGGACGGAAGGAGCAAGCCGATCGAGCACCGACTGATGTATATGGCTGACTGGAGCGGAAGGGGGGGCGATCAGTGCAAGCATTCCTTGGACTGCACTGCACCCGGGAAGCCATAATAGAAGCAGTAGACTGGAAAATAACGGCAGAACTCGATTCATAGTCCGTCTCTCCAACATACAATGAAACATCATAGTGCGCTATTCGGTGCGGGAGTCGTTTTGCGCATCGATCCGGAAACGATCTGAAATTCATATAAGCGACACTCCAGCGGACCATTGAAGAGGAGAATGCGCTTTGACGGCGCGAGGCCGATGAGTTTGGGGACCCGTAAATCGCCGGTGAAGATATAGGCCCGCCATCCGCTGAATCGCTGTTTCAACCAGTCACCCAATTGGGGATAGAAGGTATCGAGTTCCTCCGGCCGGCTCAGGCGCACCCCATATGGTGGATTGATTAATACGACGCCCTGTTCAGCGGGAGCTTCGAGAGCGAGTACGTCACTCTGCCGGAGCCGAATGTCGATCGCAACCCCTGCCCCCTGAAATGTTCGCTGTGCGACCTTCACCGCGGCAGGATCCTGGTCGGACGCATAGATGGCAGCCGGTACCTCTGCCAATTGTTTCAGCCGGGAGGCTTCGCGCAGATGGCCCCAGCGTTTGGCATCGTGGACAAGCAAGCGTTCAAATGCGAATGACCGGGACTGCCCCGGTGCGATGCGGCGGGCCATCAGTGCCGCTTCGAGCGGGATTGTTCCGCTGCCGCACATGGGGTCGAGCAGCACATCTTTGGGCGTCCATCCAGCGAGTCGTAGCAAGCCCGCCGCCAGGTTTTCGCGCAACGGTGCTTCGACGGACACGACACGATGCCCCCGTTTGAAGAGCGGCTCGCCGGAGGTGTCGAGATAGAAGATCACCGTTGACTCATCGAGGAACGCGTCGAGACGGAGGTTCGGGCGATGGGTGTCCACACTGGGTCTCTTCTTGTGCACCGAGACAAACTTGTCGCAGACGGCGTCTTTGATGCGGAGAGTGACGAAATCCAGGCTGGTGAGCGGGCAACGGCGTGCACTCACTTTCACCTTAATCGTCTGTGACGGCGTGAACCAGTCCGGCCAGGGCAGGTTATAGGCCGCGCGATACACATCGTCTTCCGATCGATAGGAGGCCTGTCCGACTTCCCAGAGCACCCGGCTGGCGATATGACTCTTGAGATTGACCCAATACATGCTGGACCAAGGAGCCTGGAACGCGATCCCGCCCTCTGTCTTCGTGGTCATCGGCACCCCGAGGTCGTGGAGCTCTTGTTCGAGAACAGTCTCGAGCCCGCGCGGACAGGGTGCAAAGAACCGTAGTTTTGTGCTATCCATTTTAAACCACCACCCGATTGAGCTGAGAGATGAACTATTGCAGCGTTTGCGGGACGCCTGTCACCAAGAAAATTCCTGTCGGCGACAACCGTCCGCGCTTCGTCTGCGATTCATGTCAGACCATTCATTATCATAATCCGAAAATCGTCGCCGGTTGCATTCCGGAGTGGGACGGCCAGATTCTCCTCTGCCGGCGTGCGATCGAGCCCAAGTCAGGCCTCTGGACTTTTCCTGCCGGATTCATGGAAATTGGTGAGAGCATTGAGCAGGCGGCCGTGCGCGAGACGTTGGAGGAGGCGCAGGCTCAGGTCGAGTGTATCTGTCTCTTTGCGGTCCTGAGTATCCCGCACATCAGTCAGGCCTATCTGGTATTCCGTGGACCCATGCGCTCACCGGATTTCGGGGTAGGCGAGGAAAGCCTCGAAGTGCAGTTGTTCTCCCTCTCTGAAATTCCTTGGGACAAGATCGCATTTCCCGTGGTGAAGGATGCCCTGCGTCGTTATGCCGACGATGCGGCGCGGGGCGCATTTCAGGTGCATGTGGCGACCTTACCAGACCGACTCATCTAATCCCAACAGGATGCTCAAAAAGGCTGTCCAGCAAGACCGCAGCGAGTGAAGGACCGAGGCGCACCTTCGCAGGTACGTTGAGGGTCTGAACGATGCGAGAACGCCGCTGGCGGACTTTTTGAGCATCCTGCTACGCGCCATCAATTCAGTGTGGGAATCGTAATGAGCGGCAGGCTGCGCCCCTGACCATCGTGTAGAAAGCGAAACCCGTCGGTCTCTGTGTAGTCTACAGTCACGCCTTCCATCCTTGGCGCACTGCGTCGGTCAATGGCGATCGTGAGGTCATCAATGTGCTGCACGTCATCATCACGCAGGGTATTCGACTCCAACGTGATGCTGAAGCTGAGACGTGAATCGTCCAGATCGCGCACCGAAATCCGGACGACTGGGTCATCAGGATGATTGACTTGAATCGCTTTCAACCTTGCGATGGCGGCAACTGTAACGGCAATCATGATCGGAGCTCCTTCTGGCGAAGGATGTGGTGAATATCGACCAGGTGATCGTCCCGGTCAATGGAGTAGAAAATTCGCCACTCCTCGACCGCATATTTGAAAAGGTCCGGCAGGTCCGACGCGATCGGTTCATGGCGCAAGTTATCGATGTTGGAGCCGATCCATTTAGTTTTGTCCAGGAGTCGCTGTGCCATGGAGGGCTCAAGACTGGCCAGATCTTGGAGGATGGCTGGGCGATAGGCAAGACGATACCAGGCCATGTCGCCCTTACCAGCGGAGACCGAGTTGATCCGCAATATCCTCGCCGGACAGTCTCTCCGTACTGGACAAGGACTCTTTCAATCGTGCGCG
>JBBRRM010000121.1:0-8135 GCA_038275915.1 Nitrospirales bacterium | reverse complement strand
GCTTCAACCTCATTCCCAGAACCAGCGCCCTCGAAAATGCGCAGCTTCCGCTGTTCTATCGAGGGCTCTCGCTCAAAGAGCAACGGGTGCAGGCCGCAGCGGCGTTAGCACGGGTGGGATTGCAGGGCAGAGAGCACCATTATTCAACCCAGTTGTCGGGGGGACAGCAACAGCGCGTTGCGATCGCGCGGGCGTTGATCACGGCGCCCTCTTTGCTCCTTGCCGATGAGCCAACCGGCAACCTCGACACCCAATCGAGCCAGGAGATTATGGGGATCCTGGCGGCGCTCAACCGCGAGGAAGGGATGACGGTTATCCTGGTGACGCATGAGGCGGATGTCGCGGCCTATGCTGCGCGTGAGATCGTGATTAAGGACGGACTCGTCTTAAGCGACCGCGTGACCAAAGCGCCGCCCATA
This sequence comes from Nitrospirales bacterium, assembly GCA_038275915.1. Classification (GTDB taxonomy): domain Bacteria; phylum Nitrospirota; class Nitrospiria; order Nitrospirales; family Nitrospiraceae; genus Palsa-1315. The sequence continues at coordinate 7,716 of JBBRRM010000121.1, read as the reverse complement.
TCCAGTTCAGTTGAGGCCTAGATGGCGGCATTTGTGTGGATCACCATTCTCACTGCCCTACGGATCTTGGGGCGAAATCGACTGCGCGCCGGTCTCACAATGCTCGGAATTGTCATCGGCGTTGCGGCGGTTATTGCGATGGTGAGTATCGGTGAAGGCGCCAAGCGGGCCGTGCAAGCGCAGATTGCGACGATGGGCACGAACGTCATTATCATCTTTCCCGGAGTGACCTCGGCGAGCGGCGTTCGGGGAAGTCAGGGGAGTGCCGTGACGCTCACTGTATCCGATGCCCTGGACCTGAAAAAACGCATCCCGTTGCTGGCTGATACCGGATGGGCCCGGCGCGATGTCATGCAAATCGTCTATGGGAACCGAAATTGGAACGGACCCATTAACGGTATCTCACCCAGCTACCTCACCATTCGAGACTGGTCCTTTACAAGTGGAGGTCCTTTCACCCAGACAGACTTGGATAGTGCGGCCCGAGTCGCGCTCATCGGCCAGACGATCGTGGAGAATCTGTTCGAGCCAGGTGAGGAGCCGGTAGGTGCGGTGATTCGCATCAAGAACGTGCCGTTCCGTGTCATCGGTGTCCTCTCGCCTAAAGGCCAGTCTGCGCAAGGGTCGGACCAGGACGATGTGATTTTCATCCCTTTCAGCACGGCGGAACGGAAGGTGTTTGGGACTTCGTTTATCGGATCCGTCGGGGCCATGTTCGGATCGACCGATCAGGTCGAGGATTTACCGACGGCTGCCGAGCAGATTCGAGAGGTGTTGCGTGCGCGGCACCGGCTTCAGGTAGAGCAAAATGACGATTTCACGATCCGGACACAGGTCGATATCGGAAAGGTACAAGAAGGTACCAGTGAGACCCTGACGATCATGTTGTTTGCCATTGCTTCCGTGTCCCTCTTAGTCGGGGGAATCGGCATCATGAATATCTTGCTCGTGTCCGTGACAGAACGGACGAGAGAGATCGGGGTTCGCATGGCAGTAGGAGCCAAGCGCCACCATATCGTGATGCAATTCCTGATTGAGGCCATGACGTTGAGCCTGGTGGGAGGGGCGTTGGGCATCGTACTCGGGATTGCCGGTGCCAAGCTGACAACGCTGATTGCCGGTTGGCCGACTATCATTTCCGGCAACGTCATCGTGATCGCGTTTTTCTTTTCGCTCGTGGTGGGCCTGTTCTTCGGGTTGTACCCTGCCAACAAGGCCGCTCGCCTCAATCCTATCGAAGCGCTCCGTTACGAATAAACGTGGGTCTTGAGAGGATAGCCGCTGACGCGTGTTCGGCACGGGACATTAGGCTGCGCGCCACGCTTCCCCTGGTTCTGACGTCACTACATGGTCAATGGATCGGGAGGGAGACTGGTTCTGATGGGAAAGATCAACCGTGAGCGGATTTTGGTATGGGCAGCCTGTTTCGTCATGGGTTAACATAACGACCGGCTGGTGTAGGGTGGCGGGATTGATTGCCGTGATCACTCCTCGTTCTTTCGTGTTGAGTTCCACGAAACTGTGGACGGGGTAGATGCCAACCAGCCTGACGAACAGGGAAACGAGGCGCCGGTCGAGACGGCCGAATTCTCCCTCTTGAAACAAATGTTGAATCGCCTCATGGGAATGCAGCGGTCTGAGCCCACCGAATCCTGTCAGTAACTCATCATATCGATCCGCGATCATCACAATGCGACTCGCCTCCGCCGTAGAGCTTGCCGATGTTTCGGAGGGATAGCCTTGCCCATCGGGCGCAACGTGGTGTTCAGCGGCTATTTGACGGACTGTCTGGGGAAAATCGCGCTGCGCCTCGATCGCAATGGCGCCAAGCCGGGGATGATGGTGAAACGCCTCCAGGTCGTCCCCGGAAAGCGGGGTCGATGTATGGAACAGATGGCGGGGCAGCTGCAAGAGTCCGATGTCATGCAATAGCGCGCCGGTTGCCACCTCACGGAGTTTTACCAGATCATAGCCCAGTGTTTGGCCGAGAATCATCGCCAGCGTGCAGACGGCGAGGCTATGGTTGCTGAAGGAGGCGTCCAGATGTCGCCCTTGGCTCATCGTCGTGAACGCCGCGTGGGGGATGAGGGTCTGTGTGACGGTGATGATTGTGATTATGGCCTCATCCACCAGTGCTGGTTTGGCGATGCCAGTTTTGCTAATTTCGTCGAAGGTTGTTTTGACCGACTGAACCAATTTGTCGCGCGCTTCTCGAGCGATGGATAACTCCAGGTCGATTATCTCGAGAGATGAAGGCGTCTTTTGTGCGGGAGGGGCTTGTATGGACGTGAGTAATCCAATGGTATGAAGAGTGTCCTCCGTGATCGGCAAGGACGTGACGTCGAGTCCTTTGGACGAATCGATGTCCACGGCACGGATATTGGATCGATGCAGTCGCTCGATCTGCTCTGCGTCTTGAACCAGGAACCGGTGTGTCAGAAAAGGGGTGCGGAACCAAGAGCAGTCGACACCTGCCACATACATGCCAACGCGAAGTTGATGGAGCGGGATACGCCTGCGCATTCGACACCTAATTGATCATGACGTGGACAGGGGGCAAGAACCGTCGATCCCTTATCGGTGTCCCGCAATCGGATCTTGAATCCGAACAACTTCCATTTTGAATGAGAGTTCGCTAAGAAAAAGAGGAGTTGCGAGAATCAGCGCAGGACAGGAATGTGATACCAGGCTGCTGAAAACATATTTTACCTTCCTGGAACTTTGGTGGCCGTACATGTGGCCCTACGTGAAGGCGCTGCTGAATGAAATTTTTAGTATCCTGCTAGGAGCGTGATGCAGGGGCCAAATGCACTTCGATCCGAGGGTTCTCTTTATCGATGTGTTTGTAGAGATGAGTTTCGACGATGCGGTTGTCATTGATCCCGAGTCCCTCACAGAGCGCATCCTGCGCGATTTTAAGTCCGCCATCCACGTCTCGTCGCAGGGCCGAGGTGAAATAGAACCGGATGGACAGCGCGAGCCACTCTGACTGGAGTTGTGCAAGGAGTGTAGTCCGATGAGTGGATTGAGCCATCTTGAGCCACACGAGTTGTCCCACCTGGGCCTTATAGGCACGACCAGCCGAAGAGAGCAATCGTCGGCCGTTCACGGTGGCATATTGATGGTTCACGCTGGGTGGGACCGGGAGGGTCAAGATGACTACGTGACTTTCGTTTGGTGTGTGCGGTGATGGGGATGCAGGCATGCGAGACCGCCGGGCCGTTATCGGGATGGTGCGCGGCATCGCAACTTTCTTGTCAATGTTCCGATAGGAAGTCATGCGAATGGCACGTGGAGAGGAGAGAAACCGGGTCGGGCGCCTGAAAGGGGGCATGCGCGCCAGCTTACAGGAGATTGAGAATCTTGGACATGTTTTGCTCGTACCGCTCTTCGGATTTTGAGATATAACGACGCCATTCGCTCGGATTCCAGATCTCCATCCGATGGTACAAGCCGACCAAAATGATTTCCTGCTCGTCATCCAACGGGATAAGTTTTCTGAGCCGACTCGGAATCAGGATGCGGCCGGCTTTGTCGAGTTCTGATGTGCCGGCTTCCGAAACAACAAAGTGCATGAACAGTCGACTCTGGTCCTCATCGAGCGTGGCTTTCGTTCTTTCGAGGACCTTTTCCCACTCTCTCATGGAGTAAATGAGCGTAGATTCTTCGGGGCCTTTGAGGAACACGACGGCTTGTCCCTCCGACTCGACCTGCTCACGGATCGGCGAGGGGACGATGAACCGTCCCTTCTCATCCACTTTGCACAGGTATTCGCCTGCGAACATCAATGTATCGTGCCCTTTACGACGTCAGCGGAGCATTGGTGCGATTGCGAATCCACTGTTCCAGATCCGAGCGCACGAAGCGCCATTCTTTTCCAAGCTTGAAGGCGGGAATCTGGCGATTCCGGAGATATCGATAGAGTGTGCGCGGGGTAATCTTGAGATAACGGCAGGTTTCCTCCGCCGTCATCAGCTCGCTCTTGGGCTCTCTGGCCATTAAAGAACCTGGATCGATACGAATCCATATGCCTCACGAGACTTCGGATACTGTTGCCAGGATAGGAAAACCAGAACAATCTGTCAAGGGAAAATACATGACAATTCATGTCATAGACTGTCGGTGCCGTCCAATTCCATAGAACCGGTTTTGTCCTGGTCTATCGCTTCTGAGAAATCGTCACCGAGTTCGTCCCCCATCTCCTTTCCCATTTTTTCCATGAATCGAGCCATACTCTGGGGATCATTTTCATCGAGTCCGGCCAAATTGCTGGGATCTGCCAACGCCTCAAGGCGAGCCTCTTCCGATTTCGGAGAGGCAAATCGAGACAAGATTCGTTCGACCCGCAGGCTCTTGCAATGGGAGCAAGCGGCCGGTGTCTGTTTGGTTAAGCTCAACACAAGGATTGTGCTGCGCTTCTTACAGTCGAGACAGCGATATTCATACAACGGCATTATATTCCCATAGCGGTTAGAGGCCATGTCGCCCGGTCGGCAAATAGTCGATCCGGCACTAGACCCGTATCGACGGTTCTGCCCAGTGTCAGGGCAAAGACCGGTCCGCTGCCTGATTTTCGAAGGGCCTTTGCGCATTCATTCAACGTCGTGCCAGTGGTGAAGACATCATCCATGAGGAGAATACGTTTTTCCATGAGGTCTTGTGGATTGCGGACGGCAAAGGCTTTCCGTAGGTTTTTTAATCGGGCCTGTCGCGTCAAAGTCGTTTGGGGATCAGTGACAATGATCCTCGTGAGGTGAGTGGCCGAAACGGGGCGATTCAGATGGCGGCCGAGCTGATCGGCCAGCAGTAAGGATTGGTTGAATTCACGCATACGTAAGCGGGTCGGATGTAAGGGCACAGGAATGATTATATCGATGTCGATCCCCCTTGGGAGGGCGTTAATCATGAGGCGGGCAAGTGGCCGTGCCAGTGCATATTTGCCTTGATACTTGAACGAGCAGATGGCTTCCCGGAGTGGGGGAATGTAGGGAAAGAGGGTCCAGGCCCGCTGAAAAACGGGCGGTTGTTCCTGGCAGTGTTGGCATTGATGGTCCGGTGTATAGCTCGTGGCCGCTTGCGAGACAAAGGGCTGGTCGCAGCGGGAGCAAGCTGGTTGATGGAGCGGGTGAATGCTCTGCCAACATGCGGTACAAAAGAAGGGCACGGGATCGGTACTCAGTACAATACCGCAGGCGATGCATTCCACCGGCAATACAAACCGAAGAGCCTGACGGCACCATCCGGTAAGCCGATCCTGAGTGCCCTTACATAACATCCAGGGGGACTCGCTTCACTTAAATGTGTGTGTGCGATTCTTCTAAAAGAATGTGTCGTCTCTGTCAAGGTTGTCGGTCTGTAAATGGTTGTGGTATACGAGGGTGCAGTATGTCGCGTACAAGTCTGCTAGGGCCGCAGAAGGGGCTCGTGACCTGCGAGACATATAAAAAAGGCGTGAGAAGGATCGTATGGTTTCCCTCTCGCCTCTTTCATGCCCTGTCCCGCGCGGAGTCCCTGCCGGTTAGGGCATGGATGGAGAAATGGATCCATATGGTAACACTCACCCAGGTATCGAAAATTTATGAGCGTGGTGGCGATACCATCACCGGCCTCAATCGAGTCACTGTGGAGGTGGCGAAGGGGGATTTCTGTGCGTTTATCGGTCCCAGCGGCTGTGGGAAGAGTACCTTACTCAACCTGGTTGCCGGATTAGATGTGCCGACGTCAGGGGAAATCCTACTCGAAGGGCGGTCCACCAATCGATTCACGAGTAACGACTGGACAAGAGTCAGACGGGAAACCATCGGAATTGTCTTCCAAGCCTTCCATTTGATTCCCGGATTGACGGCAGCAGAAAATGTCGCGTTTCCCCTCTTGCTGCGCGGGGAGCGAGGGGCATGGATTCACACCCGCGTCGAGGAGGTGCTCGACCTGGTTTCGATGACCGCGCGCCGACATCACCGTCCAGGCGAGCTATCGGGCGGGGAGCAGCAGCGTGTGGCGATTGCGCGAGCGATTGTACATCAGCCCCAGATCATTCTTGCCGACGAACCGACCGGCAATTTGGATTCTCAGCACGGAGCCGAGATTATCCTCCTTCTTCGATCGCTGGTTCAGCGCTTCCGCCAAACCATACTGCTGGTGACCCACAGCGCCGCAGCGGCGGAGGCTGCCGATTATGTGTGGGCCATGAAGGATGGGCAGCTCGTGACGAGAATGCAACACGAGGTTATCACAGTAGGAGCATGATGGATCTTTCGACCACCATTGCCGGTGTGCGATTCCCCAGTTGTGTTATGAATGCCTCGGGGGCGCTCTGTGTCACTCGCGAGGAACTGCTGGCCCTCGGCCGATCTCGTGCCGGGGCCATCGTGACTAAGTCAATGACGGTCGAGCCACGCGATGGCAATCCGACCCCCCGGTATTATGGGTTTCCCGGTGGGTCCATCAACTCGATGGGCTTGCCGAATCTCGGGTATAAGGCATACGCCGCGCTCATTCCTGAGTTGAAGGCATTCGGAAAGCCGGTCATCGCGAGTGTGGCGGGCCTCTGCGAAGACGATTTCCCGACGATTGCGGCCACGATCAATGCGGCGAAGCCCGACTTGATCGAGGTCAATCTCTCTTGTCCGAACATTCCTGGCAAGCCACAGATCGGATACGACGCCGAAGCTTCCGAGCGGCTGTTGAAGCGGGTTCGTAAGGTTATTGCGGTTCCGATGGGGGTAAAATTGCCTCCATATTTCGATCCGGCCCATCACAAAGTAATGGGAGAAGTGATCGGCCGTTGCGGGGTCGATTTTCTTAATCTGATTAACTCAGTCGGCAACGGGCTCGTCGTCGATCCTGAACGTGAGGCGGTCGTCATCAAGCCCAAGGGCGGGTTCGGCGGGTTAGGTGGCACGATGATCAAGCCGGTCGCGTTGGCCAATGTGCGGGCTTTTTGGAAGATCTTTGAAGGACGAATGTCGATCATCGGGACTGGCGGCGTCGTCAACGGCGTGGATGTCTTCGAACACGTGCTCTGTGGTGCGTCGGCGGTGCAGATCGGAACGGTTTTGGTTGAGGAGGGAGTTGGTGTGTTCGGCCGATTGGAAACGGAACTGGCAGCCCAGCTTAGCAAAAAAAACTACTCAAGGTTAGAGGACTGCCGGGGAAAGCTGAAGGAATTGTAGACTTACCTGGTCCCGAATGTTTTGGCAAGCAGGCCCAGCTGCAGGGCGCGTCGGAGTAGTTGGGCTACGTTTCTTACATTCAGCCGTCGCATCAGATTGAATCGGTGCACTTCGACTGTTCGCACGCTGATCCTCAGCACTTCTGCAATCTCACGGTTCGTATGCCCGATTGACACCAGGCGAAGGATGTCGTGTTGCCGAGGTGTGAGGAGATCCGCGCCAATCTCTTCCTGTAACGACTGAACTTTTCGGTTCAAAGCAGGTCTCGCGCCCATTAATAACCTCTTATAATCAACTCACGCGAGTCTAACAAAGGTCTGTATGGCTGTAAACGAAACTACCAATTTGTGCAGCGCTCTGTCGTCGTCCTGATTGGTCTGACTGGGCCTCGCTTCCTGATCTACGATGCTTCTCCTGATCTCAGCTAAGACCTTAGATGATTATACCACTCATGCTTAATATCGCTTTGATCCGTGCGCATGCCCTCCAACGGCCATTTCGAGCGCTTCTCAGCATCACTGGTGTGGCCCTGGGCGTTCTGGCC
>JBBRRM010000120.1:0-8148 GCA_038275915.1 Nitrospirales bacterium | reverse complement strand
TGCAAAAGCCGGGAATGACATTGTGCTGGTCGCCGTGGACGAGGCCAGCCTGGAAGCCTACGGACAATGGCCCTGGCCCCGCGACCGACATGGGTACGTCGTTCATTACCTGAAACAGGCGGGCGCCAAGGCCGTCGTCTTCGATCTCTTATTTCTTGAGGAGGATAGCGCGGAGGCAGAGTTTGATGAGGTGTTCGCCGAGGAGATGCGGGCGGCGGGAAACGTGTACCTGCCGTTTCTGATGCAAGACCAGCTGGAGACTTCCGCCAACTCGACCGTCTCTCCCTCCGACCTGCAGAAGCCTTCGCCTGAGATTCTGAAGAAAGCGACGATCGCGCTCGACAATCAGGATCCTCAGGCGATCGACACCCTACAGACCTACGCCGGTGTGAAATTGCCCACGCCTCTGCTCGCTCAGTCCGCTCATGGCCTCGGCTATATCAACCTGACCCCGGACATCGACGGAACCACCCGTCGCCTGCCCCTCCTAGCCCAGGCTCAGAATCAGACGTTCCTGCACATCACCGCGGCCGTTGCGCGAGACCTCCTCGCGGCGGATCAGGCGACACTCAGGCGCCGGGAACTTCAACTCGGTTCGGTGACGATTCCATTGACCGCCGAACACGAAATGGTCATTGACTGGCACGGAACCCTGGAGAGCCGTGTTTACCCCGCCTATCCCATCGGAGCAGTCCTCCGCTCCTATACCGACCTGCAGTCAGGCAAGCCGCCCCTGCTAGACCTTGCTCTGTTTCGGGACAAAATTGTGTTCGTCGCGACGACCGCCGCCGGGACGTATGATCTCCGCGTGACACCCCTCTCTCCCTTCGCGCCAGGAGTCCTCATCCACATGTCGGCGCTCGATAATATTCTGAGACACCGCCATCTCCAGCCTGCGTCGTGGTGGATCTTCGCGACTTCCACCCTCATGTTGACCCTGGCGACGGCATGGGCCTTCATGCTGATTCCATCCCAGTGGGTCAAACCGGTCGCCATAGGAGGCTTGGCGATCGCCTATTACGGAATAGCCGTCCATGCCTTTACGTCGCAGGGGTTGTGGCTCGATCTCGCCATTCCGGAAGGCGCGTTGGCCGTCTCGTTTGCAGCCGCCGCAACCGTCGAGTACCTGACTGAAGGTAGACAGCGCCGGCAACTGCGGACGGTTTTTGATAAATACATGGCCGCTGAGGTCGTGGATGAGATCATGCGGAATCCGGAGGCGATCCGGCTCGGGGGCGAGAAGAAGGAACTCTCGGTGCTCTTTTCTGACATCGCAGGATTTACGTCGATCTCGGAACGATTGGACCCGGAAACGCTCGTCGAACTCCTCAACAAGTATCTCTCCGCGATGACCGATATCATCCTCCGCCACCGGGGCAACGTGAATAAGTACCTGGGAGACGGCATCATGGCGATCTTCGGGGCGCCTCGTGGAGATCCCAACCACGCCAGCCTCGCCTGTTTCGCTGCCTTGGATTCACAGTCCGAGCTCGCCACGCGGCGCGAACAATGGAAAGCCGAGGGACAGCCGGAAATCCGCGCACGCATCGGCATCAACTCCGGGTGGCTGGTGGTCGGCAATATGGGTTCGCAAGCCCGGATGGAGTACACGGTGATGGGAGATACCGTGAATCTGGCCTCCCGACTGGAAGGCGCGAACAAGTTTTATGAGACCCTGATCCTGTTAGGTCCTCGCACCTACGAGCTCGCCGCCCGGGACATTGAAGCGCGGGAGATAGACCGCATGCGCGTGAAAGGGAAAAAGGAGCCCGTGGTGGTCTTCGAACTGCTCGCCCGCAAGGGGGGCCTGTCGGCTGAACAACAACGTGTCATAGAGATGTATCTGGAAGGACTCGAAGCCTACAAGCGTCGGGACTTCAAGACCGCGGTCGTCCAGTTTGAAGCCGCCCTGGCACTCGATCCGGGCGATGGTCCGTCGCGGGTTTACTTGGAACGCGCCAAAGAGTATTTTATGGCTCCGCCTCCCGAAAACTGGGACGGAGTCTACGAATTGAAGTCGAAGTGAGAGAGGATTTCGTGAATCTTCGATCGGCCTTCCTTGCGATCATGGTCTCATGTGTGACAGTCATCGCGCTGACCGGCGCCGCCTTCGGCGAGTCCGTGTATGTCGCGGCTAAGAGCGCGCAATCGCGTTCAGGGAAGACCTCGCTGGACCCTGTCGTGGCCAGCGTCAAGCTCGGAGAGAGTTTGGATGTCGTGACGCGGGAAGACCGTTGGCTGCAGGTCCAGACCGCGAAGGGTGTCAAAGGATGGATCTACCATAACAATGTGTCCTCGTCGAAACCGGCGAGTGGGGACAACGAGTTATCGGCCCTGGGAAAGAGCTTTAGACGGACCGATGCGTCGGATGTCACGGCCTCGGCAGGCGCCCGTGGACTCGACAAAGCCTCGGAGGGTTATGCGAAACGGTCCGGCATTACTCAGCAACAACGCGATGCCGTGGATCGCATGACCGCGTACAAGATTCCAGACGAAGAGATCCAGCAGTTCCTGAAATCCGGAAAACTCGGTGAATATGCAGACTAACCCCTACAGTGGACTCACCGTATTCGGACTGGTGCTGCTCTCTACCGGGATTCTGACCGGCTGCTCTGACATCCAACAGGTTGCCGAGGACACTGCTCGACTTGCCGGTGGCGAACGGCTGGCGAAAACGGTCCGAGGCGGCGGAAATCTCATCGGTGGACTTTTTCCTATCGGCTATGAAGAGGAACAAACCATTGGACAAGCGATTGCCTTACAGGTGATTGCCCGCTACGGCGGGGTGTACGATAAGCCTGACCTGACCCGATACGTGAACCTGATCGGCCGCTCCGTGGCCTTGACGTGCGATCGCGCCGACATTGAATATCGCTTTGCCATCCTCAACCACGATTCGATCAACGCATTCGCCGCCCCCGCCGGTTACATCTTCGTCACCCGCGGATTATTGAAAACCATTCGGAACGAAGCCGAACTCGCAGCGGTGTTGGGGCATGAGATCGGGCACGTCACCCAGAAGCACATCCTCGACGTCATTCAACGGTCCAAACAAATCGCCGGCGTGGCCGAAGCCGGCCTGGCCTATGCGAACAAGAATCCGGACGCGTTCAAAAACGTGATCGACGGAGCGGTGAAGAAGCTGTTGGACGAGGGGCTGGACCAGAGCAAGGAGTTGGAGTCCGACCGCTTGGGAGTCATCTTCGCATCACGCGTGGGCTATGATTCGACCGCCTATACGACATTTCTGGATCGCCTACGGACGCTCAAAGGAGACGATCAGGCCTTCTTCAAAACCCACCCGAATTTTTCTGATCGGCTGACAGTCGTCCAATCCACCATCCGTGAGGAGGGACTGAAATCCACTGGCGTCCTCCTCGCCGATCGCTTCAGCCGGTCATCCAGCGGAACGTTGTAGAATGCCGGCCATCTCGTAACACCCTCATCGCTGACAGCCGACTCTCCCCCACGTGATGTCACCTCACCCGTTCATTTTCACCCGGTGTGCAATTGTGATCAGACCGCGGCCTGCCATGGAGGCATAGTTGCCAAACATGTCAACTTTCTTTATCGTGACCGCGGTCCGGAAAGGATCGTCTTCCGCCGTGGCACTTCAATCCCACGCGCCAGGTTTTATGAGCCAGGCGCATTGAACAGGAACATATGGCCAAACTATCGAACAAGCGACAGACGAGTCAGACGCCCGCTAAAAATTCTTCCCCTCCTCCGAGCCACCCTACCAAGGGGACGCAACAACCGGAGACACAGGGGCAGCCGATGGAGGCTACGACCACGTTGGCCATCGACATCGGAGCAACGGGGATCAAAGCGATTCTGCTGAACCAGCTCGGCCAAACGACCACCTCGCATGAGAAGCGCCCGCGGGCACTCACTCCCAAGCCTCCAACCCCCGGGGCCGTAATGGATGTCATCGTGGGACTGGTCAACCAATTGGGCACATATGACCGAGTGTCCGTGGGATTCCCCGGCTTCGTGCGAAACGGGGTAGTCGTGTCCGCCCCGACGCTGGGTAAAGTTTGGAAGGGTTTTCATATCGCCGAGGCGTTACAGGGCCTGCTCAACAAACCCGTGCGAGCCGCCAATGATGCCGACGTGCAGGGATTCGGCGCCATTGGGGGAGTAGGCGTGGAACTCGTCCTGACGTTAGGCACGGGGGTCGGCACCTCCCTATTCATCGATGGCAAGCTGGTGCCAAATCTGGAGATCGGGAATCCCAAGCTCAACAACCGTTCGCTGAAGAGGATCGGAAAGAAACGATGGAATAAGCGTCTCACCAAGGCGATTGCCAAACTGGAAGCCATTTTTCACTATGACCGCCTACATATCGGCGGGGGCAATTCACGCCAGGTTGACATCTCTCTCCTCCCTCCCAACGTCACGATTATCTCGAACTTAAACGGACTGATCGGTGGAATCGCCCTGTGGCATGGCTCAAAGACCCAACAACCGGAACCGTCAAACTCCAGCAACTCCGATGAAGCGTCCTCCGGACAAGGAACGCCTGGGAAGAGGGCGAAGCCAGACTCAGAGAAGCGAGAGACCTAATCGATACGTGCGCCGCTCATGACATGGCCGGTCGGCGAAGCGTCCGCCGACCTAATCCGGTTGGCGATCGATCCCCGCTTTAACCGTAAGAAACCGCCGAACCCCGACTCCCAGGAACACCGCACCCATGACCAGCGACACCACGCCCAGTGTGTGAATCACAACCCCTTCCAGCCACCAGACGGCCGGAATGCCAACGGCGAAAAACCCCAGCGCGGTTCTGATATAGGACAGCAGCGTGCGCTCGTTCGCCAGCTCGGTCCGCTGCCGGGCAAGCCAATCCCGCAGCACCGTATCCGTTCGCTCAGTCATGAGAAATCTCCGACAAGTCGAGGGAACGATATCTCATCGGATAGTGAAGCTCAACAGGAGGGGGGAAAGGCCCTGAGGGACGGAGTCGGCGAAGATCGCATGCGAGCCCTCCACCGGAGTTTCAGAAAGCGAAGCACGATCGGCGACAGACTAGTCTTTAGAGGAGGGTGTCCACGGATGAATTAATGAGATGGTGCTATTCCGAGAGGGAACGGCCGAGTTCAGGCGAGGCGAAAAAATCGGTGAAGAAGCTGTTGGCCGAGGGGCTGGACCAGAGCAAGGAGTTGGAGTCCAATCGGCTAACAGTCGTCCAATCCACCATCCGTGAGCAGGGACGCGCTCAGCAATTTTAAAGAACGGACCGCCGACCGGCGCCGGGAGGAATTACCGCTGGAAGAGACACTGTTTCGCTTTCCCGAATAGCGGAGACGGTGACAGCGACACGCCGACGTGAGACGCATCGCACCCACGAGTATCCCGGCGATGCGCTGCACCCGGGCTTCAATTTGTCGCCGATTCATCCTCCGGTAGGAATCAGTAAACCATCGGTAGCGAAGCACAATCGGCGACAGGCCAGTCTTTGGCAGGAAAGTGTCAACGGAAGCACCGATAAAATGGTGATGTTTTGAGAAGGAACCGCCGCGTTCGGGCGAGACGAAAGTGGTTCCTGACACCATTTTCTGTCTCCAACGTCTGTAGGGGTAGCTTCTCATCAGCAAAATGCCGCACACTGAGCTATTCGTTGGACGTGATTGATTGGAATAAGACAGACACGAAGGCCATGCTCAGACAACGTCTCACTTTGCTCGCAATTGCTATCGCGTTGAGTGTGAGTGGTTGTGGCGGCGATCAAACTCCAGTGGTACCCCCGGCAAATACTGCTGAGGGACTCTGGTCCGGGACGACCAATACCAATCGCACCCTGACGACCGCCGTCCTTGACGACGGCACCTACTATTTCTTCTATTCCGGCCCGGGAAATCCCAACCAGATCGGCGGTGTCATACAAGGCACCGGCACCTCGAACAGTGGAAGCTTCACGTCATCAAACACGAAAGACTTCGGTATCGGCGTCACGGTGCTGGATGCGACCCTCGCTGCCAACTATGCGGCACGCCAGTTCCTCAATGGTTCAATCACCTACTTCGGAACAGGCGCGGTGACGTTCACCAGTTCTTACAACAGCGCCTATGATACGATGCCGACCGTTGCCAGTCTGGCCGGCACCTATGCTGGCCAAGCAGGCAGCTCCGGGGGCGCGCAGACAGCGAATGTGACAGTCGCAGCCGATGGAACGTTTACGGGGGCCGAGCAAAACGGGTGCACGTTTACAGGGAAAGCCACGGCAAGGACTCGTGGAAACGTCTTCGATCAAAGCATGACATTCGGCGGGGCGCCCTGCCGCTTCGCCGGCAATACCTTTCATGGGATCGTGTACTTCGATATTCCAACCAGGCGACTGTATACGGCCAATCCGAACAGTCTTCGCACCGATGTGGCGATCTTTTTTGGCACGAAGATCCTCTGACCCCCCTACTTGTGGTCCGGACGCCAGATCAAATCAGTTGAGCGCTTCCGCCCGACTATTTGTCCTTCCTCTGATGCAAGGCCACCGCTTCAGAAATGAATGGCTCAACCTGTTTCGCTCTCACGCTAGCGGGCCCTTGACTACGTCTCCAGAAGCGTAAGATCGCTGTGGGATCATACCCGGCCTGAGCCATGAGTAGCACCCCGATGCGATCAGCCTCTTCACGTTGTGCATGTTCCCACTTCGCTGGTCCTTCAGCTTTCGGTCCGCTCTTCACGCTGGAAACAGGACCCGATTCTGCCCGGTCCTTTTCAGTCTCATCGTACACGATCATTGTCCGGCTCAGTTGCTCTGTAGCATGACGAGCGACAATGCTGGCAATCAGATAACCCATGGCCCCGGACAGCTCGTCATCGGATTCGACATACTTCAGGAGGCCTGTGTTCACTCCAACCTTCCCGCCAGGGAAACCTACCCCGGCAGTTTGAGCATTTTGAATCACCACAACTTCCCATTCGAGCTGCTTGGCAAAGTTGGCATACGACGATGCTTTCGCCGCATCGACAAGCCTCTCAAAAACGCGGGACGCTTGCTGAGTGACTAACGGGGCCGTCACCATGACTGTGTTAGGTTTTTCAAGAAACACGCGAAACGCCTTCTTCCCCAGCTCAATCTCCTTCGTTTCCGAAAAGAGCATGGGGCGGGAGCGTTCTGTCTGAGGATCGGTGGAACAGCTGAAACATGAAACTCCTAGACACAATACGGCAAGAAGGAGATACGAGGAATGTGTGACGCGAAACCTCATCGAGTCACCTCTACTTCCCGCCTTGGACGGAAAGTTCCCAGCGATAGCCATCAGGATCGTGAAACCATAAGCCCATGTTAGGTGAGCCGGGTGCCTCCGGACCGATTTCGTCGCCGGGATCTTCCACCTTGACCTTATGCTTCTTCAAATGCGCGAGCGCCTTTCGCAACGCCGTCATCGTCGGCAGATGAAACGACATATGACCGATCGTTTTCGGTGACGGCTTACCTTTCGAAAAGACAATGGTCACATTGTCGTTGCCAACTCCGACGCCATCTTCGAACTCAAACTCCTTGCGCAATCCCAGCACCCGCATGAACCATGTCGCGCTGCGCCGCGGATCACGGACGGCTAGTCCGAAGTGACCGACAGGGCCAAGTGTGAACGGTACCTTCATGGCAGCTACCTTTGACATGACGTACGCCCCTTTCAATGATTCTTGAAAACTTTTTTAGCTTAACCAGTCGCGGAGAGATGTTCAACTTCGAGGATTCCAAGAGGCAGGGGCACCCCGCAATGCCGCGCGCGGACGAGCCGAAAATGATCCTCTGCCTTCAATTTTCTTGATGAATTTCATCTTGAACATTCTGGACCAACCTTGCAGTTTGACTCTATCCACCAATTTCACTACTTTACCTCCAAATAGGATCAAGATCGTGAACCCGATTCACTCCGAGCTACGATTTGCACAGTTGGCTATGCGTCGTATCTGATAAGGAGATGCCTAGTGAGTAAGAATATAGACTCTCTTCGAACTTTCCTTCTGGCAAGTAAAGGGAGATCCCATTCATCAATACTCAAGGAATTTCTTAAAACTTTAATTAAAGATAACGACGTATCTGAGAGAGGTGGCCCCAGCCGGTTGGACAGAATGTTTCATTCCTTAAGTGGCGCCTTGCAGTGGTCTGACTATGCGGCAGTGAGCCGTGCCGTCAGG
>JBBRRM010000119.1:0-8218 GCA_038275915.1 Nitrospirales bacterium | reverse complement strand
GATTACACCGATGGGCAATCTTCTCTTGGTGGTATCGACGGCTGTGCCGGTTCTTTGCTCTGCGAGAAGCGAACCGGCATCATCTGATGTATTACTCGGCAGCGGTACGACATCTCCTGCTTCGCCTCGGGGAGTGGTTGGTGGAACGGGGGCTGCTCTCGTTGAAGGAGGATATTTTTTTCCTCACAATCGAAGAACGCACCGACTTGTTGGCCGGAAGATCGAATAATTGTCGAGCAGTGATTCAGTCTCGCAGGGCTGATCAAGCGCGTTACGCCACGATCAGCGTGCCAGACACGATTCGGGATTGGGACGGTATGGTCCGCGGCACAACTACGATTTCCACTATAGCGTCGGAGGAGATCTTACGTGGTACGCCCATTAGCGCAGGGCAGGTCGTAGGGCCCGTTCGCTTTGTCCGATCGATGGAGGATTGGAGCCAAGTGAAACGTGGCGACATTCTTGTGGTGTCGGTCATCGACCCGGGAATGGCACCATTGTTTGGCGTGGCAGCGGGACTGATCGCCGAAATGGGCGGGACACTGTCGCATGGGGCCATCATTGCCCGCGAGTACGGGTTGCCCGCAGTCGCAAATGTGCATGGCATTACCACCAGACTGAACGAAGGCGATCGAATCAGGTTGGACGCGGAACGAGGAGAGATCACCGTCCAAGAGATGGCGAGAGACGAGTCGCGCCATGTCGACGATCATACTACGATCCAATAGAACCGAACGACTCTAGTCATCTGGTGGTCTTGACCTTTCGCGATAGTTTTCGTACTCTTCAAAATCTTTCATTCCTTTTCGTTTGTACCACCCAACAACCTGGTCGAACGTGGGCCGGCGGCATGACGTGGACAATCATCCATGATTGATGGCACCGTCTTTGGTGTGGGGGTTCTCGTCGGAGGTGTCTCCGGCGCGGTGATCGTCGGATTCTGGATTGCGGCCCGCCTACGCGCGCGCGTGCAAACACAACTGCAGACCACGGGCGAACGGGTGCAACGGGCAGAGTCGCTGGCTGACGAATTGCGCAGGCAGGTACTGCAGGACCGCGTCGACCTTGATCGGGTCAGGCAGGATCTCTCGGAGGCTTCCAGGGCTCATGCGGTGGCAGAGACCAGGGCAGCGGAGGCCGCGCTCCATCTCAATGAACAAAAGACGCTATTGAGCCAGGCCCGACAGGAATTGGCTGAGACCTTCCAAGCCCTCTCCGGCGAAGCTCTTAAACAGAACAACGAAGCCTTTCTGAACCTCGCACGTAGCTCGTTCGAAACACTCCAAGCCGAGGCCAAGGGCGATCTCGCGCAGCGTCAACAGGCGATTGATAGCCTCGTCAAACCTCTCCAAGACTCGTTGCATCGATACGACGATCAACTCCGGCAGTTGGAGCAGTCGCGGCAAGCCGCTTATGGAGGCCTCGATCAGCATCTCAAGCTCCTCGCCGAGTCACAGCAGCGGCTGCAATCGGAGACCGGCAACCTCGTGAAGGCGTTACGCGCGCCTGCCATCCGTGGCCAATGGGGTGAAATCACGCTCAAGCGCGTGGCGGAGTTGGCCGGCATGGTCGCGCACTGCGATTTTTTCGAGCAGGAATCCATTACGGTCGACGGCGGACGATTCCGTCCCGACATGGTGGTCCAGTTACCCGGGGGGCGACAGATCATCGTGGATGCCAAGACCGTGTTGGCGGGGTATCTGGATGCACATGAAGCCCCGACCGAGGAGCAGCGTCTCGAAGGGATGCGCCGACATGCCGCACAAGTCCGGTCGCGCATGGACGAGTTGAGCCTGAAAGCCTACTGGAATCAATTTGCAGAGGCGCCGGAGTTTGTCGTGTTGTTCCTACCGGGTGAACAGTTTCTTGGCGCCGCGCTGGAGCATGATCCACGCCTCATTGAGGATGGGTTCCTGCGCAGCGTTGTGCTCGCCACTCCTACGACGCTGATGGCGCTCTTACGGGCGGTTGCCTATGGATGGCGGCAGGAGCGATTGACCGAGCATGCCGAAGAAGCCGGCCGGTTGGGGAAGGACCTCTACGAACGAATGGCTGTGCTGACTGAGCATTTGAACGATGTCGGGCAGGCGCTCGGGAAGAGCGTCCTGTCATACAACAAAGCGGTCGGATCACTGGAAACAAGAATCTTACCGGCGGCCCGGCGGTTTAAGGAGCTCGGCGTATCGTCGGAAAAAGAAATCCCCATGCTGGATCCGGTGGAACTGGTCTCGCGCAAGGCGTTGCCCTATGACAGTAAATAAGGAGGCCCTGATGGCTGATGAGCAGGCTATGGTAGAAGCTTTCCACCGAACCTTCGATATCGTCGTCAATCCCTTCCCGACGGTCGTCGAAGGGCGGACGAGGGAATTACGTGTGCGGCTCATTCAGGAAGAATTCGATGAGTTGAAAGAGGCCCTTGCGGCAGAAGATCTTTCGTCCATTGCCAAGGAAATGGCCGATCTTCTCTACGTCGTCTATGGCACGGCGGTGTCCTATGGCATCGACATGGATCCGGTCTTTCGAGAAGTCCATCGGTCCAACATGAGCAAGGTTGGCGGGTACAAGCGCGAAGACGGGAAATGGGTGAAGCCGACCACATACTCGCCGGCGCGCATCAAACCCCTTATAGCGGAGCAGGGGCCGGCGCCACGCGAGGCCCTTTCCGGTTCATGAGGGAGCTACACTGTCCAATTTGCGGAGCGCCGTTCGTCCGCGTGACCTACCAGGAGGGTCGGGTCGAGCGTATGCTGGGTAGTGTCAATGTGTTTCCGTTTCGATGTCAGCTCTGCACGAACCGCTTTCGTGCGTTCTATTCCGGCGCGCGGCACAATACGCAGGCATTTGATCGCCGTCAGTACACACGCCTGACTGCCTCCATCGAGGCTCAGGTTCTCGAACTCAATCAGCCGCTTGTGACCAAGCGAATCACGGACATTTCAATGGATGGCTGTACGCTACAGTCGACGGGGTTCTCGAAGGGCGCCTTTGTCGAATTAGTGTTGAAGCCAACCGTGGAGGAGGAAACGATTCGCATTGAAACGGCGATGGTCTGTTCCGTCCGCCCCTCGTCGATGGGTATCCGTTTTCTTGAGGTCCCACCGGAACATCACCGCCGCTTGGGTCAGGTGGTCCTCGGCCTCTTAGTCAGCCAACGGCCTTTTCTTACTTCCGAGGGGTAACCGGGAGCGATTCACGCGCGCCGCATCCGGTTCAGAGCAGTCACTACCACATTATCGATGAGGCGAACGGAACCGACCCGGATTGCGCCGAGTAATAGGGCGCGCCGATCGACTCGCTCAAGCGGGTCCAGGGTTTCTGGATCGCACAGCGCGAGGTACTCGATGCGCGCCCTCAGTTCTTGTTCGACGGTCTGCCGCATGACACGCTCGACTGTCGATACAGTCACGCTTCCTTCCTCGATGGTTCGGCGACCTGCCTGGAGAGCTCGATAGAGTATGCTGGCGGACTGTCGGTCTTCAGGAGAAAGATAGCGGTTGCGAGAACTCATCGCGAGCCCGTCCTGTTCCCGGATGGTCGGACGGACGTCGATGTGCACCCCCAGATTCAGATCGGCGACGATCCGCTTCACCAGAGCCGCCTGTTGGTAATCTTTCTGGCCGAACAACGCGAGATCGGGTTGAACGATTCCAAAAAGTTTCGTCACCACCGTCGCCACACCGGCGAAATGATGGGGCCTGGCCTCCCCTTCCCATCGGCGCGCGAGCATCGGCACTGTCACGATGGTTTGAAATCCGTCGGGGTACATGGTTTCGGCCGTGGGTTCAAAACAGACATCGACCCCCTCTTCGCAGCACAGTGCGCGGTCGCGAGCAATGGGTCGTGGATAGGCGGCTAAGTCTTCAGTGGGGCTAAACTGTGTCGGATTCACGAAGATGCTCACGACGAGGGCGTCGCAGCCTAGCCGTGCGGCTCGGATGAGCGAGCGGTGGCCGTCATGCAGCGCTCCCATCGTGGGAACGAACCCGATGGTCACACCTTCCCGGCGTAATCGTCTGCTCCAGGCAGTCATGGATCGTGCGGTGCGAATGATTTTCATGAGCCTGGAGGCGGGCTGCAGGCAGGGCGAGACCCATATCGGGTCGAGGGCTGCGGAAACAACAGACGGACCTCAGGCTGTTTTCCAACCGCCGCGAGCAGCTGGCTAATCGTGCGTTGAAAGGATGGGTGCAGAAACAGCGGATCGAGTTCGCTTAACGGCATGAGCACGAACCGACGTTGGTGCATTCGCGGGTGCGGCACCACGAGATCCGGTTCGTTGATGATCCATTGGCCGTAGAGCAGGATGTCCAGATCCATCGTCCTGGGGCCTGATCGATTACCCTCATCCCGGTCGAGCGCGCGCTCAATCTCTCGTAAGATAGCCAAGAGGCTCTTCGGCGTGACATCTGTCTCAAGTTGCACGACGCCGTTCAAGAACCATCCATCCCCCGGTCGGGCATGGTCATTGACTGGCTCGGTTTCGTAAAGCAGGGACACGCCCAGTACTTGTGAGTGAGGCAACAGGCTCAGCAAGGTCACAGCCCGATCGCAATAGTCGACACGATCGCCGACATTCGAACCAAACCCGATGAATACCGTTTCCGTTCCCACTGTTCTTTCCCCTCAGAACCCCACCTTCTTAATGCGCTCCACTGCTTCCGCCAACCGTTCCTTCGTCGTGCACACCGTCATCCGAATGTACCCTTCGCCTGGCGCGCCGAAGCCGTTGCCCGGTGTCGTCACGATCCCGGCTTTCTCCAACAAGTGAGCGGTGAAGGACGCGGAGCTGTATCCCTTCGGCACCGTGACCCAAATGTAGAACGCCGCCGGAGGCGGATCCACTTCCAGCCCGAGCTGCTTAAGGCCCGGGACGAGGATGTCGCGCCGTTCCTGATAAATGTGCCTCAGACCGTCCGTCACAGAGTCAGGCAGGTTGAGCGCGGTGATCCCGGCTTCCTGGATCGCCTGGAAACAGCCGGAGTCGAGATTGCTCTTCACCTTGCCCAGTCCAGCTAAGACCTGATTGTGTCCGACGGCAAACCCGATGCGCCAGCCAGTCATATTGTACGTTTTCGACAGCGAGTGGAACTCGATCCCCACGTCTTTCGCGCCATCGACCTCCATGAAGCTCGCGGGGGGCTTGCCGTCGTAGAAGATTTCCGAATAGGCGGCGTCATGACAGACGATGACCTGGTTCTCCTGGGCGAACGCTACCACTTGCTTAAAGTAGTCCTTACTCATGATGACCGACGTTGGATTATTCGGCGAATTCAAGAACATCAGTTTGGCCTTCTTCGCCACGTCCTTGGGAATCGCCTTCAGGTCAGGGAGGAAGCCGTTCTGTTTCGTGAGCGGCATGAGGTGCGAGACACCCCCGGCGAAGCTGGTTCCCACAGGGTAGACCGGGTAGCCGGGGCTCGGGACGAGCACGATATCGCCTGGATCGACGAATGCGAGCGGAATATGCCCGATCCCTTCCTTCGAGCCAATCAGCGTGAGCACTTCGTGTGCCGGATCGAGCGTGACATTGAAGCGGCGTTTGTACCAATCGGCCACCGCTTTGCGGAAGGACAGCATCCCCTCATACGATGGATACTGATGATGCTTCGGATCTTTGGCGGCTCTGCCGAGGCTGTCGACGATCGGCGTGGGGGTCGGCAGGTCCGGGTCGCCGATGCCAAGATTGATAATGTCAACTCCCCGCGCAATCGCTTTCTGCTTCATCTCGTCGATTGCGGCGAACAAATAGGGAGGAAGTGTCTTGATTCGAGTTGCAACCTCAATGGGGAAACCAGCCATAATTCAACAGCACTCCTTTCTCACAAGAGGCACAGACGGGGCAAAAGGAAGCCCTAGGCTACTTCAGGAACATGGCGGTAATCAATGTGGAGGAGAGAGAAGATAATCAACGAGCCGATCGGCAATCTGATGGAGTTGCGGCAGATGGGGAAGGGCTGTCGCCTTCACCTGTTGCGCGTTCAGGCCTGCTTTTGTCAGATCAGCCGAACATTCGCGGCAGAGCGCGTCGATCCCGGTCGGTTCCATCTCCAGATGGAACAAGAGACCATAGGCCCGAGATCCATAGCGAAAGGCTTGCAGCGGGGCGACGTCTGATCCGGCTAAGGCCACACAGTCTTTGGGAAGACTAAAGATTTCCCCATGCCACTCGAATACATTGAAGGTCTCAGAGCATGAGCCAAAGCCCGGGTCCTGTCTGCCCTCCTCGGTCAAGTGAATCGGCGTCATGCCGATTTCCAGGGCCAGACCTGGTCGAATGATTCCGCCCAACGCCTTCGCCATAAACTGACTACCGAGACAGATTCCGAGCACCGGTTTGCCGGCTCGAATCGTCGACCGAATAAACGATGTTTCCTCCGCAATCCAGGGATCGGGATCGTTCACCGACATCGGTCCGCCCATGACGATCAGCAGATCGCCAGGGTCAGGCGGCAAGCCATCCTTCGGCAGGTGATAAAGGTCGAGAGCACAGCCGCGCTTGGCCAAGCAGGTCGCAAAGGCGCCAGGGCCTTCAAAGGGAACGTGTTGGAGGCACACAGCGCGCATTGACAGCAGCCAACTGAATTGTGTTTTTATTGCGAAGGTTCCGAGAAATACCTGATTTAGGTGCGTACTTCAAGTTGAGGTTTTTCGTGAAAGGGAAAGAAGAGAATAGCGTTCAGGTCCCGCTTCGCTCTCCATCGCGACGGCAATAATGTTGTCGAAGGTCGTGATGGACGCATGCGTTACCAGGACTTATACTAGCAGAGCTTGTGGATGTCGCGGGCGGTTCGGGCAACAACTGCAGGCGGCTCAAAAAGGCCGTCCAGCAAGGCCGCAGCGAGTGAAGGATGGGAGGTATACACCGCTTCGTGGGCCGTTCGTCCTTGCAATAGCTCTTGGCGAACGGAAAAGCCCCTCCAGTGGCTCCGATCTCCGAGAAACTTCTTTTCCCTGTTAAGGGTCTGCACGATGCGAGCAGGCCGCTGGCGGCATTTTTTCGACAGCTTGCCAGCCGAAGACGTTTTCGTTGTAGAGTAGGTGGAAGACATATGTCATCTGAGAATGACGAACGGCAGCAGGTACAACTCGAGTTGGAGGGGTTGAAACGAACCCTGGAATGGACGGAGATCCAGCGAGAACAGCTCTTGGATCGTTTGGACCTGCTTCGGCTCGATAACGTTCGTCTGCAGGACCGCGTAGAGGATTTGGAGCGTCAGATGGATGAGCTTAAGCAACAACAGCCGTTGTTCTAGGAGGATGCTGAAATAGAGGCGATGAAATATCAGATTGTGAACATCGAAGATTTGCGATGGCTGCTCGGCCATACCGGCGGGTTTCGCGGCGGCTATGTGACGGATGTGCAGATGTCGAAGCGGCGACTGTTGGACGAAGCGTCGGGCCGCGAGGTGCCGGCGGGGACCACGGTCACGGTCGTGATCCGCTATCGCCTTCGCCGGATGTCTCGTGTCGCGAAACTCACGCTCACCGGTGTGACGGATTTCTCGATATTTGAGCAGGAAGGGGCCGATTGCTCGACGCTGGGGGTCATTCAAGCGGAGTTGACCGATGGGAAGTTACGATTTTGGTTCGATCCCCAAGGCGAACTTTATGTGGTGTGCGAGGAAGCGCAGCTCGAAGAGGTGGCCGCGCCAAGCCTCGAACCCCTGTCGCTGGATCAGGTCGCTCAGTGGACGTTCCAAAGTTCGGCGCCGGACTGGCCGACAGTGACCTGGCTCTTGGCCGAGCTAGACGTAGCGGGTGTTCCTTGTATCTGGCGGGCCATGGGCTCGTCCCCCGGGCGTCACACAGCCATTCAATGGGAGGGGGATCTCTTCCCGGCGTCGGTTCAGGGCGTAGTAGGTGCGACGGGTGTCCATGTCATGCTCTATGGGCCGCTCGATGGGCCGGGGTTCGGTATGGTATTGCGGGTTCGTGGATTGCAAGATCGCCGCAGTTGTCAGGTGCTCTCGCTTCTAGCCGATCTGATCGTGCAACGATTCTCCGGCCAGTGTCTGGTGGGCGATACGATTATTCCAGGCGGGGAATGGCAGAATTGGAAGTCGTTCGAACAACAACGTGGGGCTGAGGCGTAGCGGGCGGAAGCGAGACCAAGGCAGGCGGACTAGGCCAGCGCCTCTCCGCTGACGTGTTCCGGCAGATGAGAGCCGTTGATATGTCCGTAGGCTACGGCGCCGTTCCCGTTTTTCATGCCGTTGAT
>JBBRRM010000118.1:0-8229 GCA_038275915.1 Nitrospirales bacterium | reverse complement strand
TGACGAATGTGTTGCTCCGGAGTGAACCATACTTGATCTTGTTCGTTCATCGAAACCAGCACCATCCCCGGCCTTGTAGCTGACCACGCTCAATCGACGAACCCTTCTTCCGCCGCATAACGAATGAGGTCCACCACAGAGCGCGCTTTCAGTTTGAGGAGTATTCGTGCGCGATAGGTGCTGACTGTTTTCTTATGAATGCAAAGCGCATGGGCTATTTCTTTCCGTGGCATCCCTTTGGTCAACAATGAGAGGACTTGGATTTCGCGGTCTGACAGGACGGGTCGAGTCGAAATCCAGGAAGAAGACAACCTTACCTGGGCACCTGCTAATACAGTGGTGATGGCATCTACCAAATCGCGCGGCGGGCGGTCTTTCGCAATATAGGCTTTGGCCCCCGCCCGTAACGCTCGAGCTGCATATTGCTCCTCCGCGTACAGACTGAACACCACAATGGGGACCTCGTTCCCGGTGGACTTGACCGCTTTCAGAATGTCGAGGCCGTTCCTCTGGGGCAGATTCATATCGAGGACCACAAACGCCCAATTGCCCCCGCAAATCCTATTGACCACGGACGTGCGTCCGTCACATTCGGTCACCAGCACATCGGGAAACGATTTTTCCAGTAACGCTTTGATGGCTTCCCTGACAATGGGATGGTCGTCCACAATTAACGCGTCTTTCGTCCTGGCTCCTCTTGTATGGCTGGGCTGCCAGGCTGTGGATTCTTCGATAAGCTGAGCCTGCGTCATGGCCGTCCTATACCGGGGAAGTTCATACCAGCCCAAATGAATACGTCAAACCTAGCGCGTCAAGTTTTCGGATTGTATCGAAGACAGACCAGTGCGTCTGTAGGCAGGTGCTTACACTCAATCTAGGGAGACTCCTAGTCAAACAAAATGGGTTCTGAGGGTAGCCTTCACCATCCAGGACAATACATCTGGGAGTACGACGGTGTATCACCTCAGGGGGAATTCGAGGACCCTGACGCCGTGCGGAAAAGTAGGTTCATTATAAGGACTTCATGGCAGCGCTGATCCTGTTGACTGTTAACCATGAAAGGGCGTGAAACGTGAAAGACAAAGATAGAACCACCCTGGACCTCCCAGATGACATGAACCCGCAGGAGTTTATGCAGAAGTTCTACCAACTGCCTCACCTGTCCCAAGAGGACGCGAAGGTTGAGTGGCTAGCATGGCTCGTGGTGTTGGGCTTGTTTGTTATGGCGATCCTCGAGACGGGATGCTCTTACCAAGTTCTATTCTGATCTCTTTCAGCGCCTGCTCCTGGCCACTATGCTCATTCGAAGGTATATATTGTGCGAGTGAAACAGGTAATCCTAATGCTCGTGATCTTCGCGCTCGTGAGTGGCTGTTCCCACCGCCTGTACTGGTTGGAGATGACACAAGAAAAACAGGTGCTCGAAGGGTATGACGAAGATCAATCCCTTCGTGACCATGTTGCCGAACTTGCGAAAGGTCCAGCCGTGAAGGGACAGAACTGTAGTTGGTTCACGATAAGCACATCCGGGGCGGAAACGACTCGGCGTAACGCATATGCGGATGCCATTGAAAAGGCCGGCCCTCCCTACGATGCCCTAATCGATGTGTTGCAAACGTCTATCTCCTACCCGCCGCTTCCTCTGTACTGCGTTTCACTGGAGGGGACTGCAGTCAAGAACGAGACACAGTACGCAACGATAAAATCATCGGCATGGAACGCGAAGCCACAGGGTAAGTCCAAGTAATCACGTGATCCCATGCTAGCAGAGGGCCACATTGCTGCTCCCTCAGCTGCACGCTACGGGAGTTGTCTCCACGCGTGCCGGCTTAGACGTCATCCTTTTCTTTTCCGCCACTCCCACGGCGGCATGGCCGGTGGATTGGCCCGCAACCCTCTTCGCTCCTCTCGCACATACTGCTCTGTCCCTTCGAGCACCATATCTCCCGATGCATATTTTCGATACCACCATCAGAATCCCTCCCGTACGAGCTCCCGATTCAGCATCCGTCCATCTGGAAGCACCACTTCTCCCAACAATCGATGAAACTTGTCACGCCCGACCTCCGTGACTCTCACGGTTTTCTCCAACGCGAGTTGCTTCGCCATTTGTGTAGCCTCGCTTCCGAACGGCCGATCTTTCTCGGGACAATCGATACCCGTATTGCCAAGGACGCACTGGCAGGATTTGAGCAAGTTGTGACGGGGCGACGGGGGAGATCCTGAAGTTGCAATGGCCTCAGGTGGATCTGGCGCGTCGGGCATTCTATCCCGCCATGCGATAGGCGTGGATCGCGCGGTTCCGCTTCCATGACCTCCGTCACACCTTCGCGACCCGACTCATCCAAGGGGGAGTCAATGTCTATACGGTCCAGAATTGGGTCGGTGGATAACGATTTCAATGGTGTTGCGCTACGCGCACCATCAGCCTCAAAGCTACGCTAGACTAGCGGATCACAATATGACATAGGTCGATGCGTGCACCACAGAGAAAAAATTCGGCGTCTTCTTCACTTTCACAGGCTTTCAAACTGGAAGCCAACTCTGTCGTCAGCAGCCGGGGCCAAGACCCATGAGGTGGCTATGACGGAAGTGGGGACGGATGTTGTGATTCATGGAAACAGCCAGAAGTATGCCGCCTGGACTTTCAATGGCACAGTCCCAGGACCGGTCGTGCGCGTGATGGAGGGCGCAATCAATTTCACCCTGACTAACCTCGTCACGAATAAACATCCTCATCACGCGAAGGATTTTCATGTGGCCGAAATCGACTTCTTGAAAAACTATCGGTCCGTAATATCTGGGGATTTATAGACTTTACGCTTGTCGCCAAGAAGCCTGACATTTTCTATTGTCACTGAGGTCCGACTCCGATGATCCAATATGTTGGTAAAGATGGAGCGTTTCCGCTCAATACGCTCGGTGCGAAGCGGGGCAAATTCTCTGAGGTTTAGTTATGAATTGAATGGGCTGTCGATGCTGGTAGAACAATCTCATGTCTGTTCTTCTAGAAGCAGCGCTGCTGAGAGCTTGAAGGAGATATCCACGGTCGATGTGACGGCGTATTCCATTCCGGTAGCATCCCCATTTCACAGGCGGGACAGTGAGTTTGCTGGCGGATGAGGCATCGGGGCTGAAGGAAATTCATGTGACGCCTTAGCCTCAAGTCTGATCTCCCTTGTTCGCGTCCAAGCAGGCTGGCCATTCCAGACGCAGAGACCCCTTGCGCGTGGGAAGGCTGCACAGACCTCCTTCACCGTGCTTCGGAATCCCCTCTCCCCCGCCTCTCCTTCGCCCTCGCGACCGTTCGCTAGGTTCCGCGATCCTTCGCGGTCTGCACCGCTGGGCGCATGGACGTTACCACTGATCCGAGCCAGATTTTCTCTGATAACACAAGCGAATGTCGCTGTGAGATTCCAACTGCGTCGAGCGGTACAAAGCTTGCTCAGCCCAGCAGTAGGATCGGAGGTTCAGTTGGCAGCATCAACGCAGGACACGCCATAACGGAAGGAGCAAAGGCACACACAATGTTATGCACGCGCTGCGGCGGATTGCTTATCGTCGACGATTTCATGCACCTCCAGCAGGAGAGTAGTTGGATACATTCTCAGGGATACCGGTGTGTCAACTGCGGCTGCGTCGAGGATCCCACCATTCGTGCCAACCGGCAACGCGCCCTCTCGGCCAAACATTGTGGGCCGAGTGATTTGAGTCTGAATGGCCGTACGGGTTCAGTTGAATCTCTCAGCAGTGATGGGGATGTGCACGAGCGGAGGTGCCATGCCCCGGAATGTGAGGATTGACCAGAGCAAGGAGGTCAGCGTGAGTATCACGGGGCGAAGGGACTTGCGGGTGGTCACTGTGGAGACCGGCATGATGGCGACTAGCAACCTACACAGAGAGCTCGATCCAGCACGAAGGGGCCCAAAGACCGACGGCTACGCCGTTGAGTCGGCTATTCTTCCACAGCTGGACCACCGGCAGTCCTGTACGCTCGAAGAGCGTGCTCGAATACTGCCTCGCTTTATCTTGAACCAAGTCTTTCCTGGTGTCGCCCGCCCAGTCGGGAAGGAAACATCGTCTTCCGGCCCCCTCGCTGATTTGACGATCTCATCTCGGCAGTGGTGCACGACATCCATAACCAGAGTCCCACGCGCAGGGAATAGGCAATCTCGATGAACTTGGACGTGTATTGCTGCCGGCGGGCTGACCAGTCAAGGAGTCCTCACCGCGGCCTCTTTGGCCGTCACCTGATCGGAAAGGTCAGAGCGGGCCTGTCCAGGGAACGTTGGCAAGTGAGACCATTCGGCTTCTTGTTCCTCTTGACGGTTGTGGGGTTAGGAGGATGTCAGACCACCTGGTCGTTCGACAGACCGACAGCCGCAATTGACGACGTTCCATTTATGAATTTGTGGAAGACGTACACCCATTGCCGATCAAGCTCCAATCCTGACGAAATTCGAATCGATGCTCAACGATTGGGTGAGGCAGCTCACGCCGTGAAACTGAAGAGCCAATCGTTCATTGTCCTGCCGGCGGCGATGCAGCACCTCATCTCGGAACTTCCTTCCCGGCTGGCCGTTGACCCGAAAGCCATGGCAATGGCCTGTGCTCTGTATGGAGGCCAAGTGGCACGAGCCGTGGGACGGCCTCGGCTGGCAGTGGAACTGTTCAATGTTGTCTTGGCCAAACAGGCAGAAGGGGCATATGGCTACTATGTCTTCGAAGCGAGCCGTGGGCTGGAGCATATGGGACCTGATAATCACCTCGTGATGGAGACAAGCGTCGGGATTCCAGGTTCCATCGTGGAGAAAACAATGGAAGGGTATGTGGACCGAGTCACGCTGATTGAATGGCGGCATCGGTGGATCATGCCGCAGATGGAGCAGGGCGCCTATGCCCAGCAGATCGGCAGGTCCTACAACAATAAGTCGATGATGCATCAGTACGGGACGGGAAAGGGTGACATGTTGCTGATGTCGCAGACCGGCGTCGAGCCGATCTCCAGTCTTGGCGCCCGTTGCCCGGCCAGTGCACCGGTGAGGCAGTACGATATCTCGGCCATCAACGTGGAGATTTCGCTGCACTGGTGGGTGAACTTTTCTTATCCCGGCTACATGTATGTGCTGACCGAGCACATCGACAAGGTCCGGGAAGCAGAAGCGAAGCATCGCGAGGCCGGTCGCAAGGAGCAGCCTGATCCTGGCGCGGTGATGAACGAGCCCCCAGGCCAGTGGATTCAACGCTTGATCATGCGCGGCAACCCAGGCGATTGCGTGAAGATCTCGCTCCGAAATCAGTTGGAGGGCGGGGAGGAGGTGAGTCTGCACATCGATGGTGCGAACGTGGTCGTGCCTGCCACCGGTCAGCCGGCCACTACGACGAATTCGGACGCGATCGCCGGGCCCGGGCAGAGCATCGACCTGGAGTGGTACATCCATCCATCAACGCAGGAGGGCGACCGGCAGGTCCACTCCTACAGCCACGAACGCGAGTTGACGGCCGCGGGTCTGTTCGGAACCTTCATCGTGGAGCCGAAGGGCTCTGCGTCTCTCGATCCGCTTGGGTCAGGCGAACAGACATCACTCAAGAGCGACTTGAACCTCTCTCAAACCGACAGTCAGCATGAAGGAAGGTAGTGAATATGCCGGACACGTATGAGTTCGATCTCGTCTGTATCGGCAGCGGGCCGGCCGGCCAGCGGGCGGCCGTTCAGGCGGCGAAATTAGGCAAGCGCGTCGCCGTCGTGGAAAAACGCCGGACTGTCGGTGGCCTGTGTCTAGGGACCGGCACGATTCCCAGCAAGACCTTTCGCCAAGCGGTGCTGTCATTCGTTGAGCACAATCATACCACCGGCCAGAGCGCGACATCCCACAGCCCGGCGCGGCCCACTGCGGACCAACTCCTCAGCCGCATTGAGCAGGTGGTCCGGCACGAAGTTGCGGTGGTGCAAAACCAGCTCTGGCGGAACGACATCGAGCTGCTACAGGGCGAGGCGTCGTTTACCGATCCGCATACGCTCATGGTGGCCTCCGACGCCGGAGCGCGCCGGCTCACGGCCGCGGCGATCTTGATTGCCGTCGGCACGGTGCCGACACCGCCACCCGGCGTTGCGGTGGACGGCGAGGTGGTGTGGTCCAGCGACGATCTCCTACAGCTGAAGCGGCTGCCCCGGACCATGGTGGTGGTGGGCGCCGGGGTGATCGGTATCGAATATGCCTCGATGTTCGCCGCGCTGGGGGTGGAGGTGACGCTGATCGATAAGCGCACGGGCCTGCTGGATTTTCTAGACGGAGAGATCGTGGATGAGCTGATGCACCAAATGCGGGCCCACCACGTGACATTCCGGCTGGGCGAGGCGGTCGAGCGCATCGAACTCATGGAAGGTCCACCGCGGAAAGCGGCCCTCCTGCTCGAGTCCGGGAAACGGATCGTGTCGGATCTGGTGCTCTATTCGGCCGGTCGCGCCGGCGCGACCGGCCGCTTGAATCTGCAGGCGGCCGGCCTCAGCGCCGATGAGCGGGGACGGCTGAAGGTGGACGGTCAGTTCCAGACCACCATGCCCCATATCTTCGCCGCCGGCGATGTCATCGGGTATCCGAGCCTCGCGGCGACCTCTGCGGAACAGGGGCGATTGGCGGCCTGCCATATGTTCAATGTTCAAGCCGATCCCATGGCCGACCACTTTCCGGTCGGCATCTATGCCATCCCCGAAGTGTCGATGGTCGGTGTACCGGAACACGTCTTGACCGAGAAGAAGATTCCCTATGAGACCGGCGTGGCCCGTTACCGGGAGATCGCCCGCGGCCAGATTCTCGGCGACGAGAGCGGGCTCGTGAAGTTGCTGTTTCATCGGGAGAACCGGCATTTGCTGGGCGTCCACGCCATCGGCACCGGCGCGGCGGAACTGATTCATATCGGCCAAGCCGTGCTGGCCCTCAATGGCGGCCTCGACTACTTCCTCAACACGGTATTCAACTATCCGACTCTGGCCGAATGTTACAAGGTAGCGGCCTTGAACGCATTGAACAAGCTGAAGCACTAGTCGTGACGCGTATCTGTGCGAAGGAGGGGAGGAAGCGTGAAGATGGGGGTCAAGCGAGCCAAGCGCCGGCCAAATTGGCCCGCGCCACAACGCGACGATGACAGAAGACAGCTGGGTCAAGCCCGGCCCACGATCGCCCACCGGGCGTACAAGCTGTTTGGGCAGCGCGATCACATGCACGGTCAAGACCTCGAAGATTGGCTCGAGGCCGAACGGCAGATTCTGAGCGAGGCACGGCGATAATGGCTCTGCCGCCCAACGCAGAGCGACGATCACAATTGCGAAGGTGGAACCGTATGGCATCATCCAATCATGTCCGTGAATCTTCTGGAACCGGAGAGGGAGGCGTCCCCACCGGACCGCGTCGCACCTTCTTCATCTGGATGATTCGAGTGATTCCCACCGTGATGGGGATCAGCCTCGTCATTCCGCTGCTCGGCTATGTCAGCTCCTCCGCATTCAAGCGGCGGGAAGAGGCCTGGGCTGCAATCGGCAAGATGGAAGATCTCGCTCCTAACGAACCGCAGGAACTCGAATTTGCCAGAACGGTGAAGGAGGGCTGGCGAACTACGATCGCGAAGAAAGCGGTCTGGGTCGTGAAGCAATCGAACGGATCGGTCACGGCCTTCTCGCCCATGTGTCCCCATCTCGGGTGCGGGTATCGATGGGACGCTCCTGCGAGACAATTCCAGTGCCCCTGCCATGGGAGTGTCTACGATGTCACGGGGAAAGTCCTCGCAGGTCCCGCCCCCCGCCCCTTGGATGAGTTGCCGATCAAGGTCGAGAACGGGCAGCTGCTGGTGATGTACAAGGACTTTAAATCCGGCCTCGACCATGCGGTGGAACTATGAAGCTACGCCACGGCCATCATGAGGAACCTGCGCCGCGCGGAACCCTCCACATTCACAATCCGAAGGCAACAAGATAGAGCATGTTATCCACTATCTCTCGTTGGCTTGATCGTCGCCTGCGGCTTCAGCCGTTGACTCAGACGCTCCTTGAGGAGCCCATTCCCGGCGGGGCCAGTTGGGTGTATGTTTTTGGCTCCGCGACCTTGTTCTTATTCGGACTGCAAGCGCTGACCGGGATGTTCCTTGCCCTGTACTACGTCCCGAGTCCTGATGCGGCGTATGACACGGTCCAATACATTCAGCATGAAGTGCGCTTCGGCTGGTTCGTACGGG
>JBBRRM010000117.1:0-8234 GCA_038275915.1 Nitrospirales bacterium | reverse complement strand
GAGCGTTGGGGAATTGTTCAGAGTCAAATCCCACTCCGTCATCCATAATCATGACCGTCAGCCCGGATCGCGACCGGCTCAGCTCCACATCCACGCGAGACGCCTGCGCATGGCGGATGACGTTATTAAGGCTTTCCTGGGCTACGCGATAGAGACAGGTCGCAATCTCCTGGGGGACATCTTCCGGGATATTCTTGTGTCCAAAGCTGCCCCGGACATTGCTTCGGGCCGCGAAGTCGTCGACCAAACGCTGCAAGGCAATCGAGAGGCCGAGGTCATCAAGAATCGAAGGGTGGAACTGATAGGCCAGATGACGCACATCCTCCGACAACTCCACGACCCGGTCTTGAATTGCACGGACGGCCCGGCCCACATGAACCGGTGACGAACTCACCTGACGCTCCACTGTTTCGATCTCCATGGCAAGAAGCGCGAGCCGTTGATTGATATCGTCGTGGAGATCGCGCGAGATACGGCGCCGCTCTTCCTCCTGTACGCGCAACAACTGTGACGCCAGCTGTTGCAGTTCCTGCCGGCTGGATTCGAGCGACTGTTCGGTCTGCATCCGCTCCGCCACTTCCGCCACTAAAGATTCGTTGACAGAAGCCAGCTCTCTGGTTCGAACCTGCACACGCATATCCAAGGCTTCGTTGAGCCGTTGAAGTTCCTCTTCATGCTTGCGTCGCTGAAAGAAATACCACACCGGCATCCAGATGACGACTCCGCTGAACATATGATTGATCAATGGGATCCAGAGAGGAATATCATAGGAACGAGGACTATGGATGCCTCCGATGATTGTCAATATTGTCACCACAATGGCCACGGTAACGGGAAACCATCGATGCGGGGAAAACAAGGCCAATAGAACGGGGATAATGTAGAGCACATGGGTGGTCATCGCGAGCGGAGTGTGGAGATCCAAGACAAAGAGAACGACCGTCGAGGTCGCGACACCAGTGGCAATGAATCCTTGTCGAGTCCCTATGTTCATCGGTCGGCTCCGGCTGGATTATCTTCCCGTATTGCAAGGGATTCAAGATCAGCACGTATGGAAGAACCGTTGGGTGCTATGAAGGAACCAGTCTGATGAGCGATATGGGAGAGCCTAGCTGAACAGTGAAGTACATGTGGGACTCCGAACCATGCCATACCTCCGCTCGATAGCTCCGATCAACCATTATAGAATTCCCCGCTTTTGCAAATAGTCCTTGTCTATGACGGGGGTAGGCGTAGCGGGAAGCTGTCCCCGTTCCTGCAGCAACCGTTCGACATATTTCCCGATCAGGTCTGATTCGAGATTGACCTGATCGCCGATTCGCTTAAGGCCCAGGGTGGTGACCTTTGCCGTGTGCGGAATAATCGCGACTGAAAAACCCCGATCTGTTATCTGGTTGATCGTCAGACTGATGCCGTCCACTGTGACGGACCCTTTCACGATGCAGTGGCGCAGAATCTGCGGCGGGGCTTCAATCGTGAATAGGATGGCATTGCCATCCTGTTCACGGCCGCGAACCGTGCCGACACCGTCCACGTGACCAGCTACGAGATGCCCGCCGAGCCGTTCATTGAGTTTCATGGCCCGTTCAAGATTTAGCGGCGCGCCGGCGATGAGCTGTCCCAGCGTAGTCACGGACAAGGTTTCGGGAGAGACCTCCACGCAAAAATTGTGTTCAGCCTTGCTCACCACAGTCAGACAGGTCCCGTTGACGCTGACGCTGTCTCCGACCTTGAGGTCACCCATTACAGCTGAGGCCAGAATGGTCATCCTCATTCCCGCAAGGGTCTTGTCTATCGAAATAATGGCGCCCAATTCTTCGACGATACCTGTGAACATTTACTCTTTCCTCATGATTTGTTTCACGACATAGACAAACATCACGAGCAACACGATCACGCCGAGGCCGGCGAGCGTGCCAATGACGATATTCTCCGTGGCAATAGTGTTCATCATCGGCCCAGTATATCGTACCGAATCTATGTTCGTCTCATCGTCATCCAAAACACCGCCGCCGCGACCAACTGCAGGCCTGCGATGATGGCAAATGCATGAGCATAGTTCAGATGCGCAATTAAAATCCCTGCGACGAGCGGTCCGCTGGCATGGCCGATGTCTCCGATCGTCCCTTGCATCCCCATCCCCGCTCCGAGCGTTTTGAACTCGGAACTATCCGCGACCAGGGCGGATGAAGACGAAGAAACCACGGCTTCGCCGAACCCGAATCCCGCCGAGAGCGGCAATAACAGCCACAACGTCGATACATGAGGGATACAGACGAAGGTCACGGCGCAGATCACAAGTCCGATGACGATCAGCGGCTGACGCCCGACGCGATCAGACACCCGGCCCATAATCGGCTTGGAGACGAGGGACGTAAGGGCCTGGACTGTAAAGAGCAGTCCGACTTCTCCCGGATTCAATCCCGCCGCGACGCCATAGAGCGGGAGGAAGGCCATTAAGGCTCCGTTCGCAATCATCTTGGCGGCGTCCGTCGAGCTGGTGATGAGGACCTTACGATTCTTAGCCACCACCCTGAAACCCTTCCACATCTCCGCCATCAACGGGCCCATCCCCTTCTCCCGAATGCGTGGGGGGGGCGGCGTGAGGTGCAGGCTATAAAAAATGACAATGGCGATACAACCAAAGACGCCGGCCGTCACGAAGGCCGCGGAGAATCCCGAGGCATAGATCAGATAACCTCCGATGAACGGACCGAGCAATGCACCGAATTGCGTGGAAGCCGTGTAGGTACCGAGCGCAGCCCCTCGCCGTTCTCGATAGAGATCTGCCACCGTCGCCAGGGCGCTCGGCGCGAAAATGGCGGTCGCCAGCCCGTGGAAAAAACGTAACGTGGTCAACGCATCCAGGTCCGTGACCCAGGGATAGAGAAACGGCGGAAGCCCGAAGGCCACGACACCGATCTGCAACAGATACCGCCGACCATAGATATCGGACAGCGCGCCGGACGGCAGCTTGAGGAACACGCCGGTAAGTGTGGAGACCGACACGATGAGTCCTATGCGCTCAGGACTGGCCCCGAGCGATTCCGCAAACAGCGCCAACACCGGCATCCGAACCATGTTGTAGCTAATGAAGCAGAACACCCCGACAGCACAGAGCAATGTGAAGCTGCGGGAGGTCGTCATGGGGAAAGCATCTTGGATCGGTTCGCAGTGGTGGAAGGATGCATACTCTTCAGCGCTTGTTTCAAAAAGGCCACCTCGTCATCCCTTAACGAGGGCGGGTCCAACGCCTCGAACAGGACCCGATCTGGATGTTGCCGCATCTCTTGTCCCAGCCGATTGACGACTTCAACTCCTTTGGTGAGCTTTCGCGCAACCGTACTCCCAATGAGTGGCCGAATGAGCGACGCCAGCCCCGCCAAAATGCGGCTGTCCAATTTTGTATAGGCCACCAGCGTAGTTTCCATCCCGTCGTTTCCCTGTCCATCTTTGATCACATTCATTTTCACAAGCACGACGGCCCTTCCGGTGACATGCGGCAACACTGTACTGTCGTGAGATCCTTCCAGGTAATACACCCGATGAGAACTATCCTGATGGACGAGTTCAACGATGCCCGATGTCCCCTCACCGTCATCGCCCCAAAACCGACCGGGGCCTCTCGCTTCCGATTTGTAGAGACCCAGATCCAGGCGATTGATCAAGCCGGCAGCGAGGGGTGGACGATCTAACAGATAGAAATAGACAAACATGGGTAAGGGCGTTCGCAGCGGTCCCACCTTGTTCGCTGTTGTGTACTGCTCGATGATCGGTTGTAACCGACAAGCCCAGTTCGCATCGATCTGTTCAACAGGAAAGGTCATCCCTGCATGCTGAGAAGGCAATACACAAGTCTTTGATTGAGCCGGACTGGATGTGATGGCGGTACCCAACACGATCGCGGCGATCAAAGAGCGCAAACCGGCCTTCCTCCAACACCACCACCCGGGGATCATGACGGCTGCTTTCGCACCTGGATGGCGAGATGGATCGGAAAGAGTTGCCGGGAATCTTGTCGCAGGCGTGCCTGTCGCAGCAAGGTCTCAAGCGACGGCGCCACGGAACCTTCGAATGACAACTGTCCATTGGTGAATACGACGAGCGGCTTGGAGGAATCGATCAGTTGTTCGTTCAGGAAGAGGCTATAGCGCTGAACCCGGTCCGCTTGGACTTCGATGCGATTCGGCGCCACGATGGAGGCATCCAGTCTCGCATATTCTCGATGTGCGATCCGGTCGTCTCGCTTGCTGACCAGATCTTCGGAGAATGCAGCAATGGGATCGGTCGCGTCGATGCGGACCCAGCCAAAGGATTGAAAGTGACTTGCCTCACGCACCACTGTCACGCTCGTCGGCAAGGGATTGCGTCGTTGGCCGTTGAACCAGGTTACCAACTCAGGCAATTCCTCCCTGGGGAAGTAGTGCCCACCCGCCATGGGATGCTCGCGGTCATGTTCCCGATAGACAAAGGGGTAACCCAGCCTGGTCAATTCTTTGGTAATCGTCCGGCTGAGTTCCACCGGCATCACCTGATCCTTGGCTCCGTGAATGATATAGATCGGCGTAGATCGCAAATTCGCCAGAAACGGCATCAGCACATTGTCTAGACCGCTGGCCATGGGGGCAATGCCGGCGAACAGGGGTGCATCGTGCATGCCGATTATCCAGGCGCCGATTCCACCGTTAGACATGCCCGTGAGAAAGATCCGGTCGGGATCGATGTGGTAACGCTGTTGCACGGAACGAATCGTTGCGAGCACGAGTTCTTCCGCACCTCTCGTAAACCACGCGCCCATCGGAGCAGTGGGACAGGCGAGGACATAATCCTCCCCCAATCGAGCCTGCCAGCGTTCCAGGTACGCTTCACCCGTAAATCCCGTGCCATGCAGGCAGACAACCAGTCCATAACCCTTCGCCGGCTGGTAGGTCAGCGGAATAGAGAGCGCCAGCTGATAGGTATGTCCCTGCACCTCGATTCGCTCATCGGGAATGGTTCCTGTCGGCTGCGGAGCATAGTCCCGCTCGGTTTGAATAATCCGTATGACCTGATCGATCGTGACCCTGGGATCGGACAACATTGTTTCAAGGACACGCGCTGCCTCGTCCGTATCCACGCTGTCCAAATAACGGAAGACCTGCGTCTTGCGATCGAGCGGGAGAGATGCAGCAGCCGCATCCGTTTCATGGCCAAGGAGTGCCACAAGGATGACAACAAAGACACCCTGGAAGAGGCTGCTCCTCACAGATCTCCTTCCACAATTACATCTTCCCCGATGCGGCGAAGCGTGACACGGCGCAATGTCAGTGCCTCGGCCAAACGCTTCGGGCTGCGGCCGCCGATCACCGCTTTGGCATCCTGCCCGCCCATGAGAAGCGGAGCGAGATACAGCACGACGTGATTGACGAGTTTTTCACGTAACGCAGCCGCATTGACGGTACTGCCCCCCTCGATGAGCACGGAGCTGATTCCACGCTTGCCCAGCATTCGCATGAGCGCCGGGAGCGAGACCTGTCCGTTCTTCATCGAGACGGACACGAGTTCCACCCCTTTCCGTTCGAGCGGGCGGCGGCGTAATCGAGATGCACGACTCGTGGTCACAATCAATGTCTTCGCTTGATTCTGCCCAGCACAAAGCCTCGCCGTCGGTGGCGTTCTGAGGTTGCTGTCGAGCACGACACGCAATGGTTGCCGTGGTGCCAGCCTGAGCGGGCGATCGGAGAGTCTGGCCGTCAGCGTCGGATTATCCTGGAGCACCGTGCCTATTCCAACGATCACGGCATCGGCCTGAGTCCGGAGCCGGTGCGCGGCTTTCCGTGCGAGCGGACCGGTAATCCAACGAGACTCGCCCTTCGACGTGGCCACCTTTCCATCCAACGTCATGCCGGCTTTCAGGATTACATAGGGACGGCCGGTCGTCACCCGGTGGAGATAGGCGCGATTCAATTGCATAGCCTCCTCACGTGCGACCGCGGTCGTCACCGTGATCCCGGCGCGGCGCAAGGCAGCAATCCCCCGTCCTTTGACCAAGGGATTGGGATCAACCATCGCGACGACCACCTGTCGCACGCCGGATTGCACTACGGCAGGAACACAAGGGGGGGTTCGTTTCAGGAGGTGACAACAGGGTTCGAGCGACACGTAGAGCGTTGCGCCATTGGCACGTGACCCCGCTTGGTTGAGCGCGAGAATCTCTGCGTGAGGTTGTCCTGGACCGTGGTGAAATCCGCGGCCGACGATGCGACCGTTCTTGACTACCAGGGCGCCGACCATGGGATTCGGACTGGTCTTTCCCCGGCCCTTCGCCGCGAGACGAAGCGCCAGGGTCATGAAGTGGAGGTGCGGTGTAGTAGCGGTCACCGTTTCTTGCGCGTGACGCGCGATCGGCTGCGAAGCCGTTGAGACGACTTCTTCTTCGTGGTTTTCGTCGTCGCTTTCTTTGCCTGTGCACGCGACCTTGACACCTTGCGTACGGGCAGGGCACCGCTCGATCCAGTTTCAGCCAATGCTGCATGGGCAGCCGCCAGTCGCGCAATGGCGACGCGATAAGGCGAACAGCTCACATAGTCCAATCCGAGTTCATGGCAGAACTCAACGGAACTGGGATCGCCGCCGTGCTCACCGCAGATGCCGAGCTTGATCCCTGGGCGCGTTTTCCGGCCGCCGGCGATGGCCTGCTTCATCAGGGCCCCCACGCCCTCTCGATCGAGCACTGCGAAGGGGTCGCCCTCCATAATGTTGGCGGTTCGATAAAAATCGATGAACTTCGCCGCATCGTCGCGGGAAAAACCAAACGTGGTCTGAGTGAGGTCGTTCGTCCCGAATGAAAAGAACTCCGCCTCTGTCGCAATGCGATCCGCCGTCACGGCAGCACGCGGCAATTCGATCATCGTGCCGACGAGGTAGGAGAACTTGACGTTGTACCGCTTCATCGTCTCCTGCGCCACTTCACGGATCAAATCTTTCTGCGCCTTCATTTCTGAGACCATTCCCACCAGAGGGATCATGATCTCCGGGACGATCTTCTTTCCTTCCTTCGCCAGCTCGCATGCGGCCTCCATAATGGCCCGTGCCTGCATGCGGGTAATCTCCGGCATCGTAATCCCGAGTCGGCATCCGCGTAGCCCGAGCATGGGATTGAACTCGTGGAGTTCTTCCACGCGGGCCAGCAGCCGACGTTTTTCTTCGAGTCTGGCTGCATCGCGTCCGGTCAATTCCAGCTGCGCAATCTCTACCATCAAATCTTCCCGCTTCGGCAGAAACTCATGCAAGGGCGGATCGAGCAGACGAATGGTGACCGGATAGCCCGCCATCTCGCGATAGAGCCCGATGAAATCCTGTTTTTGCAGCGGCAGAAGCAGGTCGAGAAACTTTTCACGCTCCTCTTTGGTCCGCGCCAGAATCATCTTCTGCATAATCGTGATGCGATCTTCGGCGAAAAACATATGTTCCGTTCGACAGAGTCCGATCCCTTCCGCACCGAAACCACGCGCGATTTTTGCCTGATCCGGCACGTCCGCGTTGGCACGGACGTGGAGCTTCCGCACACCGTCGGCCCAAGACAAAATCAATGCGAAGCGCTGGTACTTGTCCGACTTCTTCGCATCCAACTTGCCCTGGATCACTTGAATGATTTCAGATTCGACGACGGGCAGGTCCCCCTCATATACATTGCCGGTTGAACCGTTGATCGAGAGATAGTCCCCCTCGCGGAACACTTTGGCCCCGATGCGCACGGACTGGCTGTCCAGCACTTCCACCGCATCACAACCGGCGACGCAGACCTTGCCCATTTGCCGGGCGACCACCGCCGCATGAGAGGTCATCCCGCCCCGCGCCGTCAAAAATCCCGCCGCCGCGTTCATCCCGTGAATATCGTCCGGGCTCGTCTCCTGGCGAACCAATACCACTCTGGTCCCGGACGCTTTCATCGTCACGGCCCGATCTGGGGTGAGGGCGATCTTTCCGGCTGCCGCGCCGGGACCGGCCGGGAGCCCTTTCCCCAACGGATTGGATTTCGACTCTTCTTTCGTATCGAAAATCGGATAGAGGTACTGCGCCAATTGCTCCGGCCCGATCCGTTGCACCGCTTCCTGCTTCGAGATGAGACCTTCTCTGACCATATCGACAGCAATCTTCACGGCAGCGATGCCGGTCCGTTTTCCGACCCGGGTTTGCAGCATGAAGAGCTTGCCCTCTTGGATCGTAAATTCCAGATCGAGCATGTCCCGGTA
>JBBRRM010000116.1:0-8281 GCA_038275915.1 Nitrospirales bacterium | reverse complement strand
GTGGCGAACCCCGATCGGATCACAACCGTTCAAGACAAGGCATTGACCTTTCCAGCCACCGATCTCACGGCCAACGATACCGACCCGGATGGTGACCGCCTCACGGTCACGGCTGTGATTGCGACGACCGAGACACACGGGACCTTACGGCTGGCGGACGGGATGATCACCTATCTTCCGGACAAGGGCTTCAGCGGGACGGGTCAATTCGGCTATGCCATCAGCGACAACCAAGGTGGATCGGCCGTCGGAACCGTGCACATTGTCGTCGTCCCCTCACGTTCGCGAGATTTACCCTGGCAGTCCCATTGAGGCCTGTGACTTCCCGGGGTTTACACACCTGCCTTCCATCACCCCGCTGGAACGCCGAGCGCAAAACAATCTGACTGAGACACCTGTGTACGACGTGACTGAACAGGCGGCGATGTTCAGCGAGGGATCCACTGAGGCAGGAGACGTTTCCTTGGCGCACTCTTTATGACGAACGGCCGGGATACGTGAAGTACAACGTCGCGAGGGACGGCAATGTCATCGTAATCGAATGGGTGCGCCCGTGGAGCGGAATCGGTGCCGCCTCGAGTCCCCCGAGATTACCCCATCCCTTCCCTCCGTACTGCACGGCGTCGCTATTCAGCACCTCCTGCCAGAACCCCCCATTCGGAACACCGATCCGATAATTCTGTCGGGGAACCGGGGTGAAATTGCAGATGATGAGCACAACCTTCCCTGTGGACTTTCCTTTGCGGAGCAGACTGATGACACTTGAACCGGCATCTGTGCAATCCACCCACTCGAACCCCGTCGGATCAAAGTCGCGCTCATAGAGCGCCGGCTCATTCCGATAGAGACGGTTGAGGTCTGTCACCCAATGCTGAATACCGCTGTGACGGCCATCCTGAAGCAAGTCCCACTCGACAGTCCCATCATGAGCCCACTCCCGCCGTTGGCCGAACTCACCGCCCATAAATAGTAGTTTCTTCCCGGGTTGCGCGTACATATATCCGAACAAGAGGCGGAGGTTGGCGAATTTCTGCCAGTCATCCCCCGGCATCTTGCCGAGCAAGGAACCTTTTCCGTACACCACCTCGTCATGCGAGAGAGGCAGAACAAAATTTTCATGGAAGGCGTAGAGCAGGCGGAAGGTCAATTTGTAGTGGTGGTACTTTCGAAAATAGGGGTCTTGGCTCATGTACTCGAGCATGTCGTGCATCCAGCCCATGTCCCACTTCATACCGAAGCCAAGGCCTCCTGCATAGGTCGGACGGGATACCAACGGCCAAGAGGTCGATTCTTCGGCAAAGGTCTGAACCTCCGGGTAGCTCTCATAGACGGCTTCATTGAGCCGCCGCAGAAAAGCGATCGCCTCAAGATTCTCTCTTCCACCGTGCCGGTTGGGAATCCACTCCCCCTCTTTTCTTGAATAATCCAGGTACAGCATCGAAGCCACTGCGTCGACCCGCAGACCGTCCGCGTGGTATTTGTCCAGCCAAAATAGCGCGCCGCTCATGAGAAAACTGCGCACTTCATTCCGGCCATAATTAAACACCATCGTTCCCCAGTCGGGCTGATAACCCTGGCGGGGATCGGCATGCTCATACAGATGCGTGCCATCAAAAAAATTGAGCCCATTGCCGTTCGTCGGAAAGTGCGAGGGGACCCAGTCCAGGATCACCCCGATGTCATGGCGATGCAGTTCGTCAATCAGAAACATCAAGTCCTGAGGAGTGCCATAATTTCCTGAGGGTGCGAAGTAGCCGGTGGTCTGGTATCCCCATGAGCCGAAGAAGGGGTGATCCATGATCGGGAGGAACTCCACGTGAGTGAAACCCATCTGCTGAAGGTATAGGGGTAAGGTGATCGCCAGTTCTCGATAACTAAGGGAGCGATTTCCCTCCTGCAGCACCCGTTTCCAGGACCCGATGTGCATTTCATAGATCGACATCGGAGCATCCAATGCGTTGCGGGTACCCCGGCTGGCCATCCACTGCTCATCGTGCCACGTATATTCCAAGTCCCAGACGATTGAGGCGGACTTTGGCGGAATCTCGTTAAAATAGGCGAAGGGGTCGGTCTTCTCCACTTCGTAACCGTTCAACCGGGAGCGGATATGGAACTTGTAGAGCGCTCCTTTCCCCACTCCGGGAAGAAAGCCCTCCCAGATACCTGAGTCTTGCCGTCGACCTAAGGGGTGTGCGTCAGTTTTCCAGTCGTTGAATGGGCCGATCACCGACACTCTCTCTGCGTTCGGAGCCCAGACCGAAAACCAGGTGCCTGCGATGCCGGCGCGTATGACAGGATGGGCGCCGAACTTCCGGTAGAGATGAAAGTGCGACCCTTCGTTGAACAGATAGACATCTTCATTGCTCATCAATGTCATCTCGTCGGATGCGACGAGATCCGTCTGACCGTTCTTCATGGGTGCCTCACTCGCTCTATTGACTGAAGTGTGGTCGTCTCCAGTAAGTCCAGGACCGCGCGGATTGGGATCTTCACCCAGGCCGGACGGTTGTTGAGTTCATAACGGATTTCATACACAGCCTTTTCAAGAAGGTACGCATCGAAGAGCACCTGAAACTCCG
This sequence comes from Nitrospirales bacterium, assembly GCA_038275915.1. Classification (GTDB taxonomy): domain Bacteria; phylum Nitrospirota; class Nitrospiria; order Nitrospirales; family Nitrospiraceae; genus Palsa-1315. The sequence goes on along the minus strand of JBBRRM010000116.1, from coordinate 5,702 downwards.
CCGGGGAACCGGGCAAGAAGGAAGCTCGCCCTGCGATTTCGAGATACGCGTTCATGAACACGACGCTGACCCAACCGGACCAGAACCGGATCCAGGCCTCGAGCCTTTCCGCGCCGCCCTCCGGGAGCATATTCGACCGCTGGCGCGAGAGAGCGACATAGGGAGCATAGTGAAATGACCGCAGCATCCCCGCGACATCCATGAGGGGGGAATGTTTCATCCGTCGCTCACGGATCGGACGCGCCGGCTCGCCTTCGAAATCGCTGATGACGAAATCCTCTCCGGTATAGAGCACCTGGCCTAGATGATAGTCCCCGTGACACCGAATCCGCAGCGCGCCGGTCTCTAGGTCCAAAAAATCCTTGAATCGATGCAGGATCTGAGGCTCATCACTCACCACCCACCAAGCCTCCTGTGCCGTATCTGGCGGCAGATCCTTGAGTTGGCCCTTGAGGAGCGAACAGGTTTGCGAAGCCAGCCGACACATGGATTCATAGCGAGACTGACGGTATTCCAGTGAGAACGGCTCCGGTGTGAAATCAGGGTTGTCTCGAACCGTCGCCAAGGCGACATGCAGTTCGGCCGTGCGCCGTCCTATTCTGGAGGCTGACGTCAGATATGGACCGATGAGCTCGCGCACGGAAGCGGGAATCTCTTTCTGTGCCGTCTCGAGAAGCGGCTCATTGGGTACCGATTCCTCCTCCTGCCCGATGGGCTGAGCGCGACGTCGCATTAAGTACTGCTCGAAGGCCTCCAGGGTATATTTCCATGCATCTCCGCGGTTGTGTACAAAGCCCTGAAGGATCGCCACCGTGACAGTCTCCCCGCTGGATCGACTATATTCGATGGATCCGGCCACGGGGGGACTGTGAGCGAAGCCAATCGCCGTCAGGATCCGTCCGATCTCCAAGTCAGGATTGACTCCGTTTTCAACACGCCGGTAGACCTTCATGATGAGACGATCGCCGTAGACGACGGATGTATTGCTCTGCTCTGCATTCATCACCGCCGGTTCCAGCGCCGCAGCCCTCCCGTCGATCAATTTCCCATAGGCCTCAGTAGAAGAGGCGATCAGGGTGCCCGTCTTCCCGCGGAACCGGCTTCCTTCCCCCATAGCAGACAGCAGCGTCCTCGAGAACTCCGCGTTCCAGAGCGCATCGTACAATACGCCCGGCTCTTCGCGGTCTTTCGTCCGGACCATCAGCGCAGTGACTATGGCACCGGGCACATCCTTCTGAAGCTTCGCAGCCTGCTCACCGAACGCTGCCGCAACAGGCCACTCATAGGTTTCAGGAGCACCGTCCAGGTATTCCACCAGAATGAAAAGCAGGGCCACAGCGCCCGAGGGACAGGGTATCGTGACGGATTCGACGATACGGACTGACTGAATCGCGCGGGCTTTCCCTGCAAACCATCGCCGCGACTTCAGGATCTCGGGCAAGCAGGCTTCCAATTGGCCGCGGACTTCCCCTTCCAGAAGACGTTCCCATCGTTCATTCACAATCAACATAGTCAGCGACCCGTCTCCTCCCCATAGTAATCGAAGTCGTGTTCGGTGCGGAGCCGACGATGGACGCGAAAAATATGAGCGGGCGTAGAATGCGGGTTGATTTCGATGTAGTTGCGCGGTCCCTCCCATCGATAATAGGCGTTCGTCAGCAGATCCTGCACCTGATACGGATGCTGTGGATCGAGCCCGAGGGGATCGAGATCCAGTTGAACCCAGCCGGAGTGAGTATGATGGGGGCTCAAATTGACGACGACCAGGACGACGTTGGATTCGTCCGGTGTGCTCTTGCTATAACACAGTAGTTGCTCATTATCTGTCGAGTGGAAGTGCAGGCTCTCATTCCCGTGAAGCGCAGAATTTTCCCTGCGAATCCGGTTCACGAGGCCGATAAACTCCTTCAAACTGTCGGCCCGCCCGATCTCCCACTGCTTGATTTCGTACTTCTCTGAATTTAGATATTCCTCACTTCCCTGCTCCCGCGGGCGGTTCTCGCAGAGCTCAAACGCGGGACCGTAAATCCCATAGCCCGCGCCCAAGGTCGCGGCGAGAACGAAGCGCGCCATGAAGGCGGACCGGCCCCCCTGTTGGAGCTCCTCTGTAAGAATATCCGGCGTATTAGGCCAAAGATGGGGACGGAAATACTCGCGCACCTCGCTGTGAGTCAGTTCCGTGAAATATTCCACAATCTCCGCCTTGGTACTGCGCCAGGCGAAATAGGTATAGGACTGGCTAAAGCCCAGCTTCGCCAATCGGTACATGAGTTTGGGCCGTGTGAATGCCTCGGCCAGAAAGATGACATCCGGATACTCCTCTTGAATCTCGCTGATCAGCCATTCCCAAAATGCAAACGGCTTGGTATGGGGATTGTCCACGCGAAAGATGCGCACGTCTTGTTCGATCCAATACAGCACGACGCTCTTGAGCTCCTGCCAGAGCGCCTGCCACTGGTCGTTCTCAAACTCCAGCGGGTAGATGTCCTGATATTTCTTCGGCGGATTCTCCGCATATTGTACCGTGCCGTCCGGTCGGATCTTAAACCACTCGCGATGTTCCTTGACGTACGGGTGGTCTGGGGAGCACTGAAAGGCCAGGTCCAGCGCGATCTCAAGCCCGTACGATCTCGCCTTATCGGACAACTGCCTTAACTCCTTCATGGTTCCCAATTGTGGATGGATCGACTTGTGTCCTCCATCCGCTGAGCCGATCCCCCATGGGCTTCCCGGATCGCTCGGAAGGGCCGTAGGTGCATTGTTCTTTCCCTTCCGGTGCGTGACTCCGACGGGATGGATCGGGGGAAGGTATAAGACGTCAAAGCCCATGGAGGCGATGTAGGGAAGACGTGCTTCACAGTCTCCGAACGTCCCGTGGCTTCCCTTGTCAGAACATGATCGTGGGAACATTTCATACCAGGCGCTGAACCTGGCCTTCTCCCGATCCACGACCACGACCAATTCTTTTTCATAGATCGTCGCAAAGCGCCGGTCCGGGTATTTCGCCATCTTGGCGGCCAAGTCTTTGTCCAAGGCCTGCTCAATGCACACCTCCTCCGGTACTTTCGATGACTGGAGTTGGGCTGCCAATTCCTTGAGCAATTTTCCTTCTGCCTTCGAGGCACGCAGACTCGCTTCTTCAACCAGTCTGGCTCCCTGGAGCAACTCCATGCCCACGGTCTGACCGGCCTCTATTTTCTTGTTGAAATCCCGCCGCCACGTTTGAAAATGATCCACCCAGCCGGTCACGGTATAGCGATAGCGGCCGAGATCGCCCGCCTGGAAGGATGCTTGCCATCGATCATTCGTCAGAAACACCATCGGCAGCTCCATCCACTGCGGATCATGGTTGCGACGGTAGAGAAGCGCCACCCCGAGGAGATCATGGCCGTCAGTGAACACGTCCGCCTCGACTACCATGGCTTCGCCGATCGTGCGTTTGACCGGATAGCGGCCTCCATCGATTTCAGGCGTGACGCGTTCGATCACCACACGATGTCTTCCATCCCCTCCTATCATCCTTCCGCCACCCCCCTTCTGATCCTGACTCGCATGAAACTACGCCCCGTCCTCGATACCTCGATGGCTTGAGTCCCACATCAAACCGGCTGCACCGCCCGTTCCCACGTCCATCATGACTTAGATGTGCGACATTTCGTCCTGCTCTACTTTCCTCCGATGAAATCTCTCTTCCAGCACGTCTTTCGCGATGCTCTGACCGCCTAAGCCGACGGCGATAGCCAGCGACAACACCACGCCTCCGAACGTGATCGAGAAGGCGGACACGACGATCTCTTTGGCGATTCCGAGTTGAGTCAGCACCATCGCGACCGTGAAGATGAGTACCCCCCATCGAATGAAAGTCGCGATGGTTCGCGCCTCCTGGATCTGAGCGTTCACCGTGGCGATGAGTGTCGCCTCCGCGATGAAGTTGGCCAGGAGTATCCCGAAAAACAGCAGCAAGAGGGCTGCGAGCATGTGCGGGAGAAAGCCGATGATGGCATTCATCATATTCGCCGTCGCCGTCAGGTCTAAGGCATCGATTCCCATCACTGCGAACAAGAGAAATACGACCCAGAAAGCCAGCCGCCCGACGAGGTTGGATGCCGACTGCATCGTTCCCGCTTTGGCGAGTGAAGAACCCAATCCGAACCGTTCACACAGCGCATCAAAACGGAATGCCCGTAAGACACGCAGGAGGAAAACCTTGACGAGCCACCCGACCGCCAGGCCGAGCGCGAGGAACGTCAGGAGGGCCAGGATTTTTGGCAATAGATGCGCCATCCGCATAGTGGTTTCTCGAAACGCCTCGAGCATGGCTTCCTGCCACAACATACTCATGAGAACCTCCATCGTTGGGTCAAGTAGGGCTTCATGTTCTCGAACGTCTCGCACAGTGTTTCGATTACGCGTTCGACATCATCCGGAGAGCCCTCTCTGGTCTCCAGGACAAGCGATGCCGTTCGTCCAAGGTAGAGAGGAGTGAGAGACTTCAGTAAGTGATCACGATGCAGCGCTTTCTCGTGGTAGGCCAGAGCGAAATCGTAGATCGTCTGGACCCACAGCGCCGCAGGAAAGCGGAATTCTTCCGCCTCGGCCAGTCCCAATGAGAGGATCCCCTCCAACGTTTCAGGAGCGAGAATGATCTCCCAAATCGGAAGGAGATCCCGTAACCCCTGCTGGAACCCTTTGACAATCCTTACAACATTTACAGGGCCTCCCTCCGAGCCCTGTTCGTAAGGAGGCCCGAATTGGGGGACGGGAGTTGATCCCCTTTTGCCTTCCCACACGTCCTGATACGTTTCCATCATATGGAACACTGCCCCGACCGCCTGCGCGAGCAATACCGACAGGTCGATTCCGGTGAGCGTGGCATCATAAATCTTCGTTCCCAGAAAACCCTGGGACACCTCACAGCCTTCGGCGACGGCCACGGTGGTCAACCAGCTGTCGATCCCGTAGCGCGCGGCTTCTCCCTCCCAGACATTCGCCGCCAAGTACAGGCTCGAGAGCTTCCCGGAAAATCCATAGCCGCCCCCGGTCTGATACCGCATCCGTTTTCCGTAGAGGGCCCGACTGAGCGGATAGATGATGCAATTCGTGAGACTACCCTCGTATTTCGCCCGTCGAAAGAGAGGGGCAACATAATCCACGCCCTTTTCAATCACCGGTCGAAGGAGGATGTCCATCCAGTCGGAGGTCAGGGATCGCACGTTGGCATCGACGACGATGCAGGCCTTGACCTCTAACGCTCCCGCTACCGTAAAAAACGCTCGAAATGCATGTTCGCGTCCTGGCACCCCTGACTCTGAAAGTGCGTGCAGAGAGATGGGGCGCGGAAGGCCTCCCCCCGTCAAGTGCTGGACGAACGCCGTCGGATACTCAGGCCCCGCAGCCTGCTTGATTAGCTCTGGGGTGCCGTCCTGTGATCCGGCATCGGCATTCACCAGCAGGACAGAAGCACTGGGGCATACCTTACCGAGACCAGCCTTTATGGCTGTGATCACCGGCCCTACTGTCTTGGCGTGATTGAACGTAGGTATCCCTATGAGCACCTCGAATTTCCCTTTGTCACCCAACTGTTCGCGAACCTGGCGCCAAACCGTCTCGGTCATTGTCATGGCAGCCTGTCACCCGCGCCGCTGTTCATAAGAGGTTGTAGAGCAGGTAGTCGGCGCTTCGTCATCAGTGCGTGAATATCT
>JBBRRM010000115.1:0-8299 GCA_038275915.1 Nitrospirales bacterium | reverse complement strand
ATTGTGATGAGTGAGGGGCTGGGAGCCCCCATTGTTGACGTGTTGACCGGTTGACGGAGGCTGAGACTTCACCCAGAACAACTTTTTTCTTTTTTCGTAGCCCGGACACTTGGACACTTAGGAGGCCTGTGGGGAAAGGGTATAGGGCAGGATGGCTCAGAGATGTAATGCACCCAAGCATTCTTGTCTTAGGACAGGAGATCGTGGCCATATGCTAGATTGCCGCGCAGACATCCCGAACGTGGCCGCGCAGCCAGCGATGTGCTGGATCGGCATCCAGCCGTGGATGCCAGAGCAATGAAATCGTGACCTCCGGCGTGGCGACCGGGAGGGGAAAACTATGCATTCCTGCGCGCAGATGCCGGTGTGTCGCTCGGGAACACTGGCGATCAGGTCGGAGGCACGAGCGAGCGCCAGCGCGGTCGAAAAGCCCCCGACGATCGCGACGATTCCCCGCTCCAGCCCTAACGGACTCAAGGTTTCATCAATTGGCCCCCTGTCGAGACCACGTCGCGAGACGCAGATGTGCCTGCCGGTCGCATAACGGGAGGGAGTGATCTCGCCCTGGCTCAGCGAGTGCCCCAGTTTTCGTGGATGGTGAGTGAAGTCTGAACGTTGTATCGTGAACCTATCAACCGTATCTCTGGATCGATTCATTGGGTCTTTGTCTAACATTCCAGAATGAGCGCGGATTATGAGAATAAGCAGTTCTATCCCCACGAAACCGTCCTCCCAAGTTGAAGTAGGGTATCCACCTGTAGGAATCGGCGGAGTTCAGACTCCTCCAAAAGCGGAAGGTGGTGCGACCAGAGCCCAGAGTCTTCGCCGGGTAAGCGGACCTGTGGTACTAAATGGCACCATCATCAGGATTGATCCGTACACTGGCGCGGCCCTCTCCGATAATCCCCTTTTCGCGCTCGATGCGTATTCACGCAAAGTCGTCGGCTGGGCGCTGGACCGCACGCTGGCCCCTCGGTTGCCGCTCGCGGCGCTGACGCACGCCCTCGCCGCGCGGCATCCGCCGCCTGGATTGGTCCATCATTCTGATCGCGACGTCCAATATGCGTCCGGGGAGTACGTGTCGATACTGCGCACGCACCACATGATCCCGAGCATGAGCCGGCCGGCCAATCCCTATGACGCCAGCTGTGAGAGCTTCATGAAGACGCTCAAGCGCGAGGAGATCTACGCCAACACCTATCGGGACCTCGATCACCTCCGCACGCACCTTGAGGCCTTCATCGAGCGCTGTTACAATCGCAATCGGGTTGCATTCAGCGCTCGGCTATCGACCACCGGAGGAGTTCGAACGCACCATGGCTCCCGCGAACACGTGGAAAGGAGCGACCCTGCGGTTGTTGAGGGATGCGCAAATCGCTCGAACCGAGGCAAGGGGGGAGTGAGGAGAACAATCCATGAACCAGCAAGTGTGCTCATGCCAAACTGTCTCAACCGAGGGGTTCACCCTATCTTGCTGTGCTAAATTTGTGCTAGAAATCTGCAAAACAGGTCGAAATCATCAGAATCAATGGAACGCATAAAAGCCTTTCCAATCCTTGATTCCAAAGAAAAAACGGGGAAACCTTCACAAAATCAGGCCATTGATATTTTGGTCTTTTCTAGCTTTTAAGGCGAGGGTCCCGGGTTCGAGCCCCGCCCGGCTCACTGCTAATAATCAAGTTCTTGCGAGAATCTTGCTCCCGCCAGATAACTCGAAATCGCCACTTGTGATATTGCGCTACGGTTGACCTCAGCCAAGATATTCACACACACTCTCTCAAGCTCTCCGTCGAATGATGCGCCCACCGTCGCGTCATCTTGTTGGTCTTGTGACCGCGCCGCCTGTCGCTAGCTTAGAAGGGAGGACATCATGAAGTCGGCAAAGAAGATGGCCCTTCTAATGATTATGACGGTTTTTGCTTTTGTTACCGCTCCTATCAGCACTAGGGCTGATCAAGACACCTTGCCAATGTATTTGGAACAGGAGCAGGGACCGACGACTAAATATCACTTAACCGCCGGGCCGTGGCTGCCGATGGGATCTGAGAACTATTTGGAGGTGGTTGAAGGGATTGCCCGCTGGTTAGGCCAACAGGAGGATCCCCATATTCCCGGCAGAATTCTTGAACCCTTTGGTATACCTTCCTCGCCAAGTTCCCCTCAAATTGAAAGAGGAGCGCTGCCCCTGTCCGTGGCGATTCTGCACAACGCAGGACGGGCAAGAGATCTGTTAGACCTGGCGATTCGCGTCATGGACTATGAGACCAAATGGTATGCGGACAAGATTATGCGCAACGACGATCCCGGCGCCTTACTGTTTTCCAATCGTCAAGTTGCTGCGTTTGAAGCGCTCAGCTCGATTTCAGCCATTTCCACGTCTAAGCTTGACTCCTGGCGTAAGAATCTCTTTGTTCCCACCGATATGCTCTCCCACATTATGAACATTAGTGGTTCCGCCAACAGTTATTGTTACCGAATGCTTGCGGAATGGCATCGATACCGTTTAGGCCTGGCCTACGACCATTCAACCGTGGTGGATGTCATTGAAAACCAATGGTCCGGTGCCAGCCTAGTTCAGCATGACCTTCTCGTCCCCACGCGATGGAATCTGTATCGGGATTTGCTCACCAATCCCGACTCGCTTTCGACCGAAGCTGCTGGCCGAGTCAGTCTTCTCCTTCTGGCTCATTCCGGCTATGACGGCCCTAGCGTCGAGAAAATCCGTTCCGCAGCCGAACGCGGTACCCATACCATGCTATTACTCCAAAGTCCGACAGGAGAGTCTCCCCCTAACGGCCGGGCGGATAACCACCTTTGGGTGGATGCTGAGAATGCTATGGCAATGGAGCTGTTGGCGGAGCAAACCGCCCAACGAGGGAACCTCTGGCTGGCTGGCCAATTCAGGCGCGCAGCCATGCTCACGCTGAGTCCGCAAAACATCGGTCGTTTTCAACGGGGGGATGGATCGTATTTCGCCACAAAGAATCGGTTCGATCCGAGTTTGCACGTCAGCTATCAAGGGGAGGAGGGGCTCGGTTCTAATGCAGACCTGATGGCGCATCTCGCCAAGATCTATCAAATACGCAAAACGAACATTCCCGAGCACCCCGCGCCCAGTGAAATCGGCGGTTATGCGATCAATCTTGACGCTACCCAGGCCGCCGCATTCGCCAATGCCGGCGGCCTGATGCTGCAGATCAATACACGGGGCGAAGTTTCCAATCCATTTACCAAACTCCAGGCCTACGACAATACCACCCCTCTAGGCGTCGTTCGTTTCGGGCGTGCAGGATGGGATACGAGACTGGGACCAGGCGACGGTCAGCAAAATTGGACGCGGGATGAAGGGATCAGCTTTGCACCGACGTTCTTCGAGGATGGGGGCTGGACCAGGCTGGCCAGCGTTCCAAAACGATATCAAGGCACTTTTAGCGTTGAGTTCGCGCATCCTCTCCTGGTTCGCTGCGCGGTTGTCTATAGTGGTTCAGGTCCGAGCTTTCGGAATGAGTTCATCCTTACCCCCGATGGCATCGTCTCGCTCACGACAAGCTCGGAGGGAGCTTGGGGCATGACCGTACCGCTTCTGACCGACGATGGAGCAGAGACATTGAAGGCTTCGTTTGGCAATCGCATCGCGCGAACGTCGTTCGCTTCTGGAAACGATGAGGAGAACTTCATCGCGCTCAATCCTTCCGCCTCGCTCGAAGATGGTGGAGCGCCGATGCGAAGTCCCTATGGTTATCTCAGGCCTATCCGAGTCACAACGTCGGATGAGGAAAATCGTATCTTCGTTTATCCCCGAAACGCGGCCGATCCTTCGGCCGAAGCCGTGCGAGACAGCTTTGTCTATAATAGTTCGAGTGACTTTTCATCGGTTTTGGGAAGGGTGAGCGGGAACCTTTACATGGGTCGGACGTCAGCTGGGGGAGTGGGAGACAGCATTGACCTAGACGGCGATGGCACCCCCGACGTGACCTTCAGTGCCACGTGCGGATTTATTCTTCAGCTTCGGGATGGCAGCGTGGCGATGGTGGAGACTGATCAAGACGTGACGGCCACGATCGCCGACCTGACCTATAGGCTATCGGCCTATACTCCTATGTCGACCTCAGGCGGGTAGTATTATGTTGATTTTGGACTGTGGCACACATTTCGAAGCGGTTGCACACCGCACGGGGTGATACGAAATAAATGAACTTCATTTTCGAATGCGAAACGTCTGTATCTGCCTGCCAGACACATTCAGTCCATATAGCACAATGCAATTGCTGGAGCTCCGACATATAATAACCCAAAGTCTTATTCCGATCATTGGTTCCTACTTGACTGCTAAGCCAGCCCAGTCCCTTTAGAGTCCGAAGCTTTTTGGTGCTTAAACACGGCAGCGGATTCTAGCATTCACCTCTGAGGGTATCGAACCCGGCGTCCGGCGTCTCTCCGATGTGGTCATCCGCGAGCCACGAGTAGGGGTGGTGAGGACTACCGGCTTATTGTGCTAATGCCACAATGGCATCGTACAACTGTTCGGTCGCAGCATCCTTCACAAGGACGGCATCGGCTCCGGCCCCTTTCATCGCCTCCTTGACTTGTCCCGTATCGTTGACTGAGAGCCCGATTACAATGAGGCTCGGCTGGACGGTTTTGATGTGTTTCGTCGCTTCGATGCCGTCCATTCTGGGCATGTTAATGTCCATGATGATGACATCGGGTTTGAGGGCCTTAACCAGCTCTACAGCTTCTACACCGTTGGAAGCTTCTCCGATGATCGACACATCTGCATGGTTTTCCAGAATCGTGCGTATGGCCTGTCGCATCAATGGATGATCATCGGCCAGCAGGATACGGAACCCCCCGGAAATCTTGCTGCGATTTGGCGAGGGGCACATCCTTTCCGATTATCCTCTTACACGTGTTGGGTGATGTGCGTCCGTCAGGACACCCTCGCATCGTGAGGGCACAGTCCATAAGGACTCATCCATACATATGCTCAAGACCGCCCGACTGGCTTCTGGGAATTTCCCTAGGGGCCGTTGGTTCCTCCGATCTTGATCCTGTGTGTGCGCGCTCGGTTCCTCTCAACCTATCGGGCGGGGGTTATCACCTAGAGATGCATCCAAGTAATTGGGGCAATAAAAGGTATTTGCAGCTTTTATAATCGCAAGTTTAGCTAGGTACGGCTTTTCGCTCTCCCTTCCCTATATCCTTTCTACACAGTCTTGCCAACCGATCGGCCTATTTAAGGCGTGGCCGCCCACTCCAAATCGGGCAGAATTTTCATGAGCTAGGCGTGCGTCAAATTAGCTGGTGAGAGAGGCTGTGGACCTAGGGGGATTCGGAGCTGGCACGACATCAATTTGAGGCAGATCTGATACGGCGCTCATTCGGGCTATGGCCAAGCGGCTCGCCTTCGAGCGTGCAGGATTGAAGGCGCGATCATTTCTTGCCGCACGCAAACTTCCACAGAGCTTCACCAACGCTTCCAGGTGGAACTCGTTTCCACTTGCCTATGTCTGAATTGCTTGACACCACCATACCGCGTCCCATATTGCCAGAGTGATGCATGACCGCAAGGGTCCGAAGGCGTTCTTCTGCGCAGCCGTATTCGTTTCGCTTCTTAAAGGAAAAAAACGAGAAGCCCTCCGCGGTTCCTCTGGTCTTATAGTCATATAATTCCCACATTTCCACCTCATCCCCTTCGCGGCGAAGGGTTTCTGGATCTACGTATACGGTATAACCACCAGCACTTTCGGAGGAGACAAGCGGCACCCACTCTGCATACGCGGGTCTAACAATGAGCATCTGAAGTGATAGCAGCAACCCGAAACCCGACCAGCAGGCCAGCGGCAGCTGGCGCAATAGCCTCGCGTAGTAGGTGACGGAACAACGAAGAGGGAAGCGTCGAACGGGGTGAATCGTGAGGGGCATGAGGGTAGCCTCGTAGGGAATCGTATTGTAGGAGGGGAAATGAGCAAACCGCAAGGCGGTGCACTGAGAAATGGTGGTATGGAGCGAGCCCTCAGACCAGGCTTATTTCATCAAATTCCCGCTAGTTTCTGCTCAGCAAATCTCAAACTCCGTGAAGTCTTCTTGTCCGATGTAGGTTGTTGCCGTGAGAGCTACATCTTTGTGTTCGACGAAGTCTTTCGCGTCCTGCAAGGTATCAAACTTGGCCGCTTCATGCCGGTAGGCGGTTGGGATGCCGTCCTTTGAAACATAATGTGTCCCAGGCCCTCCTTGCTGCTGAGGACCAGCGAAGATGACGAAACAGCGTCTGCCGTTTTTTTCTTGGCGTGTGTCCATCATTTGGCTCTATTCACCGTCGCAAATCTCAACTGTGATTCCCGTACAGACCAACTCATTCCTTCTGGTCCTGTCCGGCGGACCCTGCCTGTGACGTCTTCAGCTCCTCACAGGTCGATTTTGGCAAGTCGTAAATGACCCGTGCTCCCGGCTTGAACGTGAGGTAGTACCACATCCATTCCAATATCACCCGCACGCGATTGCGGAGTCCGATCAGGAAAAAGATGTGCACGACGCACCACAGTAACCAGGCGATCAGTCCGGCCAAGTGTATACGGCCGATCTGCGCCACGGCTTTTGCGCGCCCGATGGTGGCCAGCATGCCCCGATCCGCATAGCGAAACGGGTGGCGCCGTTCCGGAGCGGTTTGCTCCTGAATGAGCGTAGCGACATAGCGGCCTTGCTGCATGGCGACGGGAGCCAATCCCGGCAGGGGGATTCCATCGGGACCGGCACTATTCGAGGCGTCGCCGATGACGAAGATCCAGGGGTCGCCTGGAATGGTCAAATCCTGTTGCACCGTGATGCGGTCGGAGCCGTCCTGTGGAGCTGCGAGTGAGTCCAGTAGCGGCGAGGCTCTGTTGCCTGCGGCCCAGATGACATTCGTCGATCGAATGAATTCGCCCCCGATCCTGACGCCGTCGGCTCGGACGTCGCTCACCGGGCTATTGAGCTTGACCGTCACGCCCATGCGTTCGAGCGCGGCAGCGGCTTTCGCTGATAGATCGGAGCTGAACCCCGGCAGAATACGTGAGCCTCCTTCGACGAGCAGAATGGCGAGATCATCCAGGTGAAAGGTCGGAAAATCAGGGCCCATGGCCTTCCATCCGATCTCCGCAAGCGCACCGGCCAGCTCCACGCCGGTAGGGCCGCCGCCCACGATCACGAAGGTGAGTCGCTCCTGTATGCCGGTAGCGGCTCGTCGTCGTTCGGCCTCTTCAAACGCCAACAGCATTTTCTCTCGAAGGCGAACGGCGTCGGCTAGATTCTTGAGGCCTGGCGCAGACTGTTCCCACGCATCGTGGCCGAAATAAGAGTGCCGCGATCCTGGTGCCACGATGAGGGCGTCGAACAGAATCGGCGCACTGTCTCGCAACCGGACGAGCCGCGCTGCACGGTCGATGGATAGGACTTCATCCATCACCACGCGGACATTGGGATGCCGCCGAAAGATGGTGCGTAACGGCCAGGCGATATCGCCGGGAGACAAAGCGGCGGTCGCCACCTGGTAGAGCAGCGGTTGAAACAAATGATGATTGGTGCGATCGATGAGCACGACATCGGCATGACGCAACGACTGCGCGGCCGTCAGGCCTCCAAAACCGCCCCCGATGATGACGACACGTTTGCGAGGCATAAGAAGCAGTGAGGGACAGATTACGGTTCAAAGCGGAAGGTGTCAACGGAGGCGTGTTCGTCTAGGGGGTTCGACGTGCCCCTGTCCGGTGAGAGATCGAATCCGGCGCGGCCTTATTCGTAACAACTGACAGAGCTTTCGAGGCAATCGCGGAGGATGCGTGCCGGCTCAAAAGATGCGGCGAGAGGCGCAATGATTTGATAGGCATGGAAGCTCCATTCTCGAGGGTTTTTCTTCAACCAGGAGTCCACGGCGATAACAGTACGGAGTGGGGTGGGAATGTCGGAGTCGCCGCCTGTCGGTTTTATCGATGGGAGCCGTCGGGCTGAGACAACCTCGAACGTTCCCCGAACCAGGGTTTCTTCGGCATCGGTCACCTCGACATGGGCAAACCCTAATGGCAGCGGCGAAGGAAGGGACACGACGATCCTTGTGCCATCGACGCCATTTACCGGCGTGATCTCCCGCGCTTCCTGCCGTGAAGTGGACAGGCGCACTTTGTATTCCACTGGTGAGGACGACGAGAAGAGCGGCGATAGCCGATCGGGAAGACGCGCGAGGCATGGACTTTCTTATGGTCTGGCCACCGTCCATTTCAACCTGCTTCGTCCTACGGCCGTCGAATCTACGGGGCTTACCAGA
>JBBRRM010000114.1:0-8340 GCA_038275915.1 Nitrospirales bacterium | reverse complement strand
CTCTCTTGCAGTCTATCTTGTGTCGAGTGCCTCTCGGAATTTTACGGGCGTCGTTGGTCGTGTGCTGTCCATCTCGTCAATTCGTTATTTGGGGGCAATTAGTTACGGGTTGTATCTGTACCACCCGTTTGCTGGAAAGGTCGCTTGGAGCATCTTGCAAGAATTTGGAATCGATTTGTGGGCGTTAAATCATGCTTTTGGAATCGTCCTAATGACCATGGTGACAGTTGTTGGCGCTGTCTTATCTTGGATAATTATTGAACGCCCAGTGAATCGCCTGAAAAGATTTTTCCCCTACTTCCCCCAAGCAACGACGAAGGGTGATGTACTTGGTCGGAATCATTCAAGTTAGAGACGATTTGGGAAAGCATACGCAGCATATTATGTCAGTATCTGCAACCAGCAGTAATCACGGAAGTTGGTGGATTATAGCGGGCGTGGCACTTTTGCCATCTGCGATCTACATACGATGAAGTAGTAGGTTGGGAAAGACCTATCAAATAACTCTCCTGGCTTCTTGAGTCGTCCTATAGATCGGGAAGTTATTTTTAGGTTTTCAAGCGCTTAGCTTCAGTTCCGGAAAATCGTAACGGGACGCGGATTGTCAGGCTAATTAATAAGTCAGGTAGAGGGTGCCCTCCACCAGACTTATTTTGACCCATCACGAGCCGCGGTAATACCGCACGATCACCTGCGATCCACATTCCTTAGCCTGCCCAGAACCCCACGTGCTCTTTTTGCCCCGTCGGCGACCCTTGGACTAGCCCATGGCAAACCCGAAGCGGACACGGATTTTTGGACCAAAATAATATTTTCCCGGGACATCGCCACCAAATTTTCCAGCGGCTTAGCAGTTGGCTGCTCTTTCAGGACTAACCCAGGTTGCGGATCGCTCGCCCTCTTTCCCTCCTCCCAGTTTTTCCACCCATTCCCGATTCCATTTTTTTGGCAAAGGTGCGAGTGAATGTCCATTGTCACTGAATGGATGAATGGCCTAATTGGACCTGATTTCCGCAACCACCACACCGTCCTCAGTGCTCTTCGTGAAATCCAGATCTAGTGCCTTTAGGACGATCAGAAAAAATAACTGAGGCTCTTATATATGCCGCCCCTGCAATACGGCACCCTCGCCCTCTCTTAACCCATCATTCACACGCGGTTCCCTTACCCGGGTACCCCTGAGCAAAGGGGGTGTGGTTCCCAAGCCTACCCCCAATCCCACCGGACTGAGGATTAGGATGCGTCCGAGGTGCGGAGGGTGTGGATAAGTAACTCTGGTTGATCTCTTCCCATCCACCCGCATTCCCACAGAATTATTCGGAAGCGAACCGTTCCTCGCGAGTTCTAGTAGATATGTCAATTGTGAATCAAGCTCCCCCGTACCCCTGTCTTCTCATGCCACAATATGCTCTTCCGTAGGGGGTACTTGTTATTCACGAGACAGAAAGCTTAGCCTTCCCCAGACAATCTCCTCACGACTCACTAGATCTGACTGACTGCGGGCTATGTGCCATGCAAGGTAGACCAATTGCTCATAGACGCAATGGCACCTTAGCCTTGATTAGCATCACACTTCGGAAAAGCGCTCAGAGGGAGCACCAAGTCCGATGTCCAGTCCTATTCGGGTCTTTCTCATGCTCCGAGTCCTTCTCGCCAGCATGAGTCTGTTCTTGACTGCCTGCGAAGCCCCTAATCCTCCGGCGTCAATCGTGGCAGAGGGAAGTACGGAGCGTAAGGTGGTGCAACCATTCGTTCCAGGAGAGGTGTTAATCAAATTCAAGCCTTCCATATCCTCAGAACGCATCGACGCCATTCTCAAAGAAAGCGGGACGGAGCTGATACACGAGATCAAAGGCGTTGGAATTCATCACGTTCGAATCGTGGGCAATGAATCTGTTGAATCTGTTGTGAAGAAATTATCCACCTTCCAAGAGATTGAATATGCCGAGCCAAATTTCCGATTCGGGAATCAATGAGTATCTCCGGAGGTTTTCGGTGAGGGGCACTGAATGAAGGCCGTGGTTGTCGCTCTCATCCTCTTCTCCTCGGTCTGTTTGGTCTGGACAAGCGCCCGGACGGCTGATATCAAGCGGCAGAACGGAGCGCTGAAGCTGTTCTCAGGAAGTCAGGCACGGCCGGCTCGTTTTGTACCGGGCGAGGTCATCGTGAAATTCCAAACCACAGCTTCAGCCGACACAATTGCGTCGGTACATAGAGCCATCGGGAGTCGTACAATCAGGACTTTTTCTGCCGGTAACAGCAGGTTCCATCACCTCAAGCTCAATCCGGGGGACGTCGTCGAAGATGCTGTGCATAAATATCAACAAAGCCCGGCAGTGGAATCTGCTGAACCCAACTATCTGTATCAGCTATCGATGATTCCTGACGATACGCAGTTTACGTCGCTCTGGGGGCTTCATAATACCGGCCAGACCGTTAACGGCACCCCCGGGACCGCCGGCGCCGACATCGACGCTACAGAGGCGTGGGACCTCACGACCGGCAGTTCCAACGTCATCATCGCTCTCGTAGATACCGGCATCGCTTATGACCATCCTGACCTTTCTCCTAACATCTGGATTAATTCGGGAGAAATTCCCAATGATGGAGTCGACAATGACGGCAACGGGTATATTGACGATGTAAACGGCTATGACTTCGTCAATGACGATCCCGATCCAATGGATGCCCCGGCTCCTGGCGGAAATCCTGGACACGGCACGCATGTGGCGGGAATTATCGCGGCAGTCGGGAACAACGGCCTGGGTATCACGGGGGTCATGCACAGAGCGAAGTTGATGGCATTGAAAGCCGGGGATGTGACCAATAGTCTTCCCCTCTCGGCTATCCTCCAGGCAGAAGACTATGCGCGAGCGAACGGAGCGCGCGCGATCAATGCCAGCTTCGGAAGATCCGGCGGTCCTTGTAGCCAACTGGAATATGACATGGTCAGCGCGCTCAACACGGCCGGTGTCATGTTGCTTGTCGCCGCCGGCAATGACAACGTGGATAGCGATGTGACGCCGAACTATCCGGCACAGTATAGCGTGGCGACCCCTTGTGGGTCTGCTCTGCCCAACGTCATCGCGGTCGCCGCGATCGATCAGAACAGCAACAAGGCGGGTTTTTCAAATTTTGGCGTCACATCCGTACAAATTGCTGCACCAGGCGTAAACATCAATAGCACGAAACCGACGTCGAATTTCACTTTTGCACTCTTCCATAACTACGACGTAAATCCCGGCACTCTCGGCTATACATTCACCGGCACGAATGCGAGCTGGAATTTCACAAACACTGTCTCCTCGAGTCCACCAACTAGCTTGACGGACAGTCCGGCAGGTAACTATCTCAACAATACCAATTCATTTGCGACCGGTCCGATATTCAGCACGGTGGGACGGCGCGGCTGTCGCCTTGTTGGCTCAATACGAATCGCAACTGAGTTGGACAAAGATGTGTTTCTTCTGGATCTTTCCCGGGACGGAGGGGCGACTTGGGCAACGATGAACGGCGTTTCAGGCTCGACGGGTGGTACATTCATCACCCTCCCATTTTCCGATGTTCCCGATAGAAGTGCGAATAATCGGTTCCGCCTCAACTTCATTTCGGACAGTAGCAACGTTGACGACGGCGGATATTTTGATGATTTCGGGGTCGATTGTACGTCCGGTAGTCCGTCTGGAACGACCGATTATCAGCTCCTTCACGGCACGTCGATGGCGACGCCTCATGTGACCGGAGTCGTGGGACTAGTCCTCGCCGCGAATCCAAACCTGAATGTGGGTCAAATACGAAATGCGATCCTGAATACGGGCATTCCCGTTCCGGCATTGAATGGAGTCGTTTCTACAGGCCGTCGGCTGAATGCGTTCAATGCGGTCAGCTCAGTCATGTCAGACTTCATAGTCTCGGTGACGAAAAATGGGACAGAAACGGGTACAGTCACCTCGAACCCGACCGGGATCGACTGCGGCGCATCTTGTAGTGCTCAGTTCAATGGGGGAACGACGGTGACGCTGACGGCGACACCAAGCGCCGGATCGATTTTCGCAGGCTGGAGCGGTGGCGGCTGCACAGGAACGGGCACCTGCATCGTCAACTTAGCGGGCACAGTGACGGCAACGTTCAACGGGCCTGCAGCGGGGGGTGGCGCAACTCAGGATTCTTCCGGAGGCGGATCCGGATGCACCATAGGACAGGCTGGCAGCAGCGATGCCGTGATGCCGACTCTGCTCCTTGTGACATTAGGGATACTGATCTGGAGAATTAAGGGCCGATCTCATTAACCTGACGCTCAATTCTCCAAGCCACGATCCTGCAGGGAATCCCCGGAACGACTATGGGAACCTCGGTGAGATGTGAACAGCCTCACGACCCACAACACGTCGGCTCTGCGTGACCTCCTCGGGCTTAGGCATGTGCCGGGCTTTTATCGTTCCAAAGCTTTCCTCTCCTGCATTGCGGTAGGAGTTGCCTTCTGGACGGTATTGCCGTTCCTGATAGCTGTCCAGCCGTTGCCACTCCATCGGATTTCGTCCCGGGCCTTCTTATTGGCTGTGATCTGGCAACCCACTGTCGAAGAGCTCTTATTCCGCGGATGCCTGCAAGGGTTCCTGTCCGCTCATGAATGGGGACAGCGATCCCTGGTGGGGATAAGCATGGCTAATCTTCTGACCTCCGCATTGTTCACCGGCGCCCACCTCGCGACTCATTCGATCCTGTGGGCATCTTTAACGCTGTTCCCCTCGTTGCTATTTGGGCTTCTGCGCGATCGGTCAGGTTCTGTCTTCCCTCCGATCGCACTGCATATCATCTATAACGCAGGGTACTTCTTGCTGACAGGGGGTACGTCTCTGGTCGGAGCAGGCGAGAGATGATGAAAAAAGATATGAGGAGCCATTAGCCGGCTAAAGACTCTCTCACCTTATCTACCCACAGCAACCACCTGAGAAAACCTGCCGCTGTTGGGAAGCATTCCAGCAGCGCTCGCAAAGTTCAACACTAGAATGAGTCATTCCATCGATGCAGGCAATTCGTCGCTCGACCACTGCTCCACAGTCAGAGCAGGCACCGGCGATTGAAATATCAGTCCTACGCTCTTGGATCAGCATGGGAGACCATTTTTGTGTTCGGACGAACCCGCCGATTGCAGACGGCTGACATAAATTCCTGCCCGCCTTTGAGACTTACCAGATTCCGCCACAACCGAACCGGAAGCGGCTCCGCCTTGCTCCGGGACAACTCCTCTTGCATCTCGCGCAACTGTCCGTTCAAGAAATCCACTGTTCGTTCCAAGTCAACGAGCCGATCTGTCCCAAAGGATCTTCCTACTGTCAGCATCATGTCCTCCCTTCTTAATTGAACGTACAATGCCGAATCACTCCGATGAGGATGCCTTCGATCTGAAACGTATCCGAAGGTTTCACGATAATCGGCTGCATCGCCGCGTTCGCAGGACGGAGCTCAATATGCAAATCCTTCTTGAAGTACGTCTTGATCGTGGCCTCCTGATTCACCAAAGCCACGATGGTTTGCCCATTTTGCGCAGTCACCTGTTTCCGCACCACGACAAGATCGCCGGGAAGAATGCCATCTTCTTTCATCGACTCTCCTTTGACGCGGAGCGCAAACGTGTCCCCGCCACGTAACATGCTGGGAGGCACATCGATGAGTTCAGACTGGGTAACCGGCTCGATGGGTGAGCCAGCCGCCACCGTCCCCGCCATGGGAATTTCAGATGATCGTCCCAAGCGTTCCAGTGCGACTGCGACCATTCCCGGAATACGACGCATACCGGCCTCATAGCGGGCAACTGATACGCGTGTGGTCTGTAATGCATGGGCAAGTTGCTGCTGCGTCAACCCAAGCTGTTCTCGAACTCGTTTTAGTTCGCTCGCCTTCATAGTGTAACCAATGGTTACACACGTGATGGGAGGCTGTCAAGGTCTTCAACCACCCCCCTGATAATGAGCGTAAAACCCAGTCCAGGAGAGGAATCTGTGTATAACTCGACCACGAACCGCTCTCCCAGTGCAGCGGTTCATAATCGAGAACTCAGAAATACTTGTGTTCACCTAGGTTTTGTTGTTTCTGACTTATTTTTCTGGAGGGACCCCCCATATCTTGTGGTGAGGTTCCTCTCTCAACCAATGCTCAATTTTTAGGCAATGTCGTGTTGGTGGTAGAGAATTGCCCAATATTTTGGTGAAAGCGTCACCTTATGAACAGGCTTATCCACAGAAGCTGGGGAGAGGGTTTTCCGAATATTTCCCTTGACCTTTCTAGACAATTTTTTCCCTTTTTCTCCTTCCCTCTCCTCTGTGCCACTAGGAAATCCGGACAGGCCACAGACCCAGGCTAATAGCAGGCATAGATACGTCTCACCTCAAAAAGGCTGTTTCAAGCACTACGAGCCGTTTCGCAACAGCTATGGGCTTGGGCACAACAGTGATAATGGTCACCACGAAGGCCCTAATTGGAAAGAATGACGCCTGGGTCAATGAGGCGGGACAACTGAAAAAGATACCCTTTGAGATCCGTTATCCTGGGACGATAGAAGGTCGATCAAGCAGACGGGGCAAAAACTATTTTTTCACGATGGAGGTTCAATGGTGCGCTCGTTCTGGCAATGGAAAATCCCGGGCTGGATACTCAAAACATTCGTACAGGAAGGCCGCACCGGATGAAGAGAGGAAGAGGTAGAGGCCGCACTTCGTGATGATCTCTTCGCCCTATATGGAGCTTGGCGAACGGCGAAGTCGCCTCAGTGATTTCGATATCCAAGAGGCTCTCTTCTGCACGCTGAAGCCCGGACGATGCGAGAACACCGCTCGCAGAGTTTTCCGCATCCTGTTAGCCTCCTGCTCAGGCGACGGATCTCGGCACCAGATGCACAGCCCCGGCCTTAATCGCGGCGATGACAGGGACGCCAGGCACCAGGCACAAATCTTCCACCGCTCCGCGCGTGATCGTCGCGATGAGTGAAAACCCACAGTCGATCGTCACCTGCACCATGACCCCTTGTGGAGCAATGTCGCTCACTCGCCCCATGAGGTGGTTCCGGGCACTGGTCATTCCACTCCCCGCCTGTTCCACCACCACGTCCTCGGCACGAATACAAACATAGACCCCTGCGCCGACGGCATCACTGCTTAGGCCTTTCAATTTTGTTCCGTTTACCTTCACCGTGGCAAGCCCGTTCGCGTTCTCGATCACCAAGCCTTCTACGACCGTCTCCACACCGACAATGCGTGCAACCTCTGCATCGGCAGGTCGGCTGAACACTTCGTGTGGTTTCCCGACTTGATGGACCTGTCCCTCACCCATAACCGCCATCACATCTCCGAGCGTGAGGGCCTCCGCCCAATCGTGGGTCACAATGATCGATGGCAATGACAATTGTTTCAGCAGAGTTCTGAGTTCCCCTCTGAGCTGGAGACGGGTCGGCGCATCCAATGCCGACAAGGGTTCGTCGAGCAAGAGCAGTTGCGGCCGGGGCGCCACCGCCCTTGCAAGTGCCACCCGCTGCTGTTGGCCGCCGGACAATTCACGCGGTTTCGCCGTTTCAAGGCCCTGCAGCTGAAACAACTCCACCACCTCCGCAATCCTCTTGCTCCTGTCATGAGATGCTAGTGCGCGCAATCCATAGCCGATGTTCCCGGCAACGGAATAGGTGGGAAAGAGGGCGTAGTCTTGCGGCATGTATCCGATGTGTCGATCCTGCGGAGAAACTCTGACCCCTGATCTCGTATCTAACCAGGTTCTCGACAGAAACTGGATTCTCCCGTCTTCCGGCCATTCCAGTCCCGCCACGGACCGGAGAATGGTTGTTTTACCTGAACCGGACGGACCGAACAGGATCAAGACGGTCGAGGCTTCAACCGCATAGCGCAGACTGGCTCGGATAGCCGCCCGGCCGGAAAAGGTCTTAGTCATGTCGATGGTCATTTCTGCGGCCATACTGCCCACACCTTTCGATTCACTGCATAGACCAGCAACAGTACGCCATAGGAAACCGCCAGCAGCAACAAGGCCGTCTTGGCGGCCCCGGTATAATTGAGCGCCTGCACCTCATCATAGATATCGATCGAGACCGTTCTCGTCACCCCTTCGATGTTGCCCCCCACCATCAAGACGACACCGAACTCTCCCAAGGTATGCGCAAAACTCAGCACCGCTCCGGTCACGAGGCCTGCCATAGACAAGGGGACAATGAGCTTGAAGAAGGTTGTGACTTTGGAGA
This sequence comes from Nitrospirales bacterium, assembly GCA_038275915.1. Taxonomy (GTDB): domain Bacteria; phylum Nitrospirota; class Nitrospiria; order Nitrospirales; family Nitrospiraceae; genus Palsa-1315. Next base: position 95 of record JBBRRM010000114.1, on the reverse strand, counting down.
CCCCTAGCGTCCATGAGGTTTCGATCAACCGGCGGTCGACTTGATCAAAGGCTGCGGCGAATGGTTGCACGGCAAACGGCAAACTATAGAGAATC
>JBBRRM010000113.1:0-8356 GCA_038275915.1 Nitrospirales bacterium | reverse complement strand
GACCTTGATCCGGTCTTTTTTAATTTTTGCTATGAGGCCGTGAAGCTGAAGCGCCGAAGGCTCACTACCGGATTGCGGTTGGATCGTCCCGACGATCTGGAAGCCAAAGCGCCTTGCGAAGTACGGCCAGGCCGGGTGATGGGCGATGAATCGGCGATCGCCAAGGCGTGTGACCCGATCACTGAGGTCACCTCGTAGTTGGTCAAGCTTGCGCAGGTAAGACGCCTGATTGGCCCGATATTCCGTCGCATGGGCCGGATCCACCTGAATAAGGGCTTCCGTGATATGCCGCATCATGGTCGTGGCATTCTCAGGATCCATCCATATGTGGGGGTTCCCTTCTCCGCCCTTGTCTGCGGCATGAGCCGCACCTTCGTGGTCTGGCCTATCCCGTAGCAGCGCGATACCTCTGGATGTGGTGATGACCTGGAGTGAGGGGCCGCCGGCATTCTTCACCAACGAAGAGAGCCAGATTTCAAGGCCAATGCCGATTTCGAACAGCAGTCGGGCTTTCCGGACCGCGACCAGATCACTCGGTTTGGGGGAATAGGTATGTTCGTTTTCATAGCCGCTGAGTAGAGAAGTCACCCGTACGTGAGATCCCCCGACTTGTTCGACCAGATCCTTCAAGACAGGAATCGTGACGACGATATTGAGGGGCTCTGCAGGAGAAGCGGCAAGGACCGGATGTGCAGCGAGCACAGCGTGGCTAATGAGGATTGCCCAGAGTAGGCGCACCAATCGGAGATTCAACATGGGCGAGGACGGTAACATCGAGTTTCCGCGTTGTCAACGCAGTGGTCCGGATTGATCGCTAGAAGTCGGTCATCATTTCTTCCCTGCTTGACCCTAACGGATAGTTCGATTAGCGTAACGATTCTACAGCGCTTGCTAGACGATCATTGGAGGGCAAGGAATGCGCATCGTTGGACTTATGTCTGGAACATCCGGTGACGGTGTTGATGCTGCACTCGTGGACATTACCGGACGAGGTCGCTCCCTCAAGGCTAAGACGCTCGCCGCATACACATTGGCCTATCCCCGTTCGTTACAGCAGCGCATTCTTTCTGCCTCAGTTTCAGGGACGGTGGCCGATGTGTGCCATCTCAATGCCTTGCTTGGCGAATGGTTCGCGAACGCGGCGTTGCACGTCATTCGACAGGGAAACCTTCAGCCGAGCGACGTGGCGCTGATCGGCTCTCATGGGCAAACCATGCACCATCTTCCGCATGGTATCCATGCGCCGGGAGTCGGCTCCATTCGTTCCACGCTTCAGATCGCCGAGCCCGCGATCATTGCCGAACGAACCGGGGTGACTACCGTGGCAAATTTTCGTCCTCGTGACATTGCCGCAGGAGGCCAAGGAGCTCCCCTCACGCCCGCCGCCCATGCGCTGCTCTTGAAACACGCACGTCGTGCACGGTTGGTGGTGAACCTCGGGGGTATCAGCAACGTGACCTATGTGCCCAAGGGGGGTGACTTCAGTGGGGTACAGGCATTCGATACGGGGCCGGCTAATATGGTACTGGATAGTCTCATGGTGCGGTTGACCGACGGGCGGCTCCTGATGGATCGTGATGGAAAACTGGCTATAAAGGGGCAGGTTGATTCACGACTGTTGGGCAAGCTACTCGCGCATCCCTTTCTGTCCAAGCGACCGCCTAAATCGACCGGACGGGAAGCATTCGGTCCTGATCTCATCGAAGAACTGGTCGCGATACAGCAGCAACGCAACCTCTCGATCGAGGATCTGTTAGCGACTTGCAGTATGTGGACCGCAAAGGCGATTGGAACCGCCCGACGGTGGATCAGTGGTGAGATTGATGAAGTGGTGGTGGGCGGGGGTGGCATCCGCAATCGCGCGATCATGAGCCATCTCGCGACGGTCTTCACCCCGCTTCCGGTCACCACATTTGAAGCGCTGGGGTGGGACAGTAAGGTGTTTGAGGCGGTGGCCTTTGCGCTGTTGGCCTATCAAACTGTGACCGGACAGTGGGGTAACATTCCATCGGTGACGGGTGCGACGCATCCTGTGATCCTTGGCACGATCGTACCGAACGGGCCTCGCTGGCGCGAATCCCTTCCTACACGATAGCTGCACGATGGCGGACGTATTCATTGGACTTGTCATTGCGTTCCTGGCTTTTTTGACTTGGCGACTCGTGGCCTCATTCACGGGAGGGCCAACCAGAAAAGAGGCATTTGTCCTTCCTTCCGGCGTCAAACTATCTCCTCAGCCTCTATTAACCGACACCGATCTTTTGCTCTACAACCTCATATGTTTGGCCGTGCAAGACCACTATCTTGTTTTTGCGAGGGTTCCGCTGTGGGCTATTGTTAACGTCGAGGGCGAGAGGAAGGCTCGGTCACAGGTATTGAGACACATCGCGCTGAAGCATCTCGACTTTGTATTGGTCCATCCAGGCACGAAGGCTGCCGAGCAAGTTGTGTTGATCGAAGAAGCTTCCCAATCAGTGGAGAACACTCGTAGAGCGGAGATACATTTAGTTTTACAAGGAGCTGGCATCACCATGACCACTTTAAAGCCTCACACATCCTATACTGTGGCTCAACTGGCTCAGCTGCTTGGGGTCGTCGATGAAGAGTGACTGCCTCCGTGTATTTGTCGACACATGCTCTCTCTGTCTTAAGATGGAACTATTCTGGAGGGCTATTTTCGGTCGATTGAAGGGCCGGTCCCTCATCTCGCACCGGCGCCGCATCGAGAGCTTTCCGTGCTAGCTCCGCTTCCGCGCTCTCTGGGTATTGATCGACTACTCGCTCATACATCATACGAGCTTTCTCGTGATCTTTCAGCCTGGTGTAGGTTTGTCCAATTTTCAAGCTGGACGCAGCAAGCTTGGGGCTGAGCGGATAGTAGGACACGACGTGGTAGAAGGAATTCAAGGCTTCCTTATAGCGCCCTAACCGATACTGACACTCTCCCACCCAGTATTGCGCGTTGGCTGCCAGCGAGGACTGCCCATGGAGCTCGAGAAAGAATCGGAAGCCGGCGAGCGCGGCCTCATAGTCACGGTGTTTGAACTCCTCCATCACTCGATCGTAGAGGTGTCGAGAAGAATCCTGCATGTTGGAGGGAGCGGCGACGGCGAGATTGAGAGACAACAACACCGCCATGATTCCCGGGAGCGCGATCATCAGGGTCTTCATCATTATGCCTCCGTACGGCTTGCCACGGTCTTGGCACCTGTTCCTCTGTCGATGTCGCAATCGCCGTGCCATTTTGTAGTAATCTGGTACGGCTACAACCAAAGGCAATCCTTCAGTTTGGCCCAACTCGATGGAGGAATGGCGGGGCAGTTCCCCTGCCTGAGCGACAGATTTGTACGGTCTGTGAGCGAGGTTTTCGCTTGACAGAATGGAGCCCATTACTCCGCGAAGTCGCCTCTGGCACCATGTGGGGCGAACTTGACTTGGTTGTTAGTGGTCGAAATAATGCCTTCAATCGCGTAGATCAGAGGTGGCGGAGTAGCGTGATTCCTATGACAGGGGGGAAGGGGACGAGGAAAGAGTTGGACATGCTGATTGCATCCCCGACGAATCCACTGGGCGGAAAGACTTTGATTGTCGATGCGCATGACGGCGCCTCGTATCCGCGACCCAGCGCGGCACTGCTGGATGCTGGAGAGCAGGACCAGGTCTTTATACGTCCCGGGATCTATGAGGATAAAGTATTTATTACGGGGCGACCGATTCATCTGGTCGGAGCTGGCCGAGACCAGGTGCAGATTTTTTCCCGTCGTGGGGGTCCGCTCTATCTTCAGCAGGTTCCGAGCGGACGCATCTCCGGCATCACGTTTCGATACGTCGGAAGCGATCAGAATTCCGCGATGAATCTTCTCGATTCCTCTTGTACTGTGACCCAGTGCCGAGCCATGGAGGGTGTTCTCTCCGGTGTAGTGATTTATGGAGCGCAATCGAGGCCGACATTTGTCGAGAACGAAGTCTGTGGTAATCGGGAGTCGGGAATTTTTGTGTTTGCGGGCGCACAGCCGAGAATCGCCGATAATGTCTGCAGCGGCAACCACCATTTCGGTATTGCGGTGCGGGATCCCGGGAGTCATCCGGAACTCGTCAGGAACCGTTGCCGGGAAAATATGTTAAGCGGAATTCTTCTTTTTCATCATGCGGAAGCCCTCCTCGTCGACAATACGTGCTGCGATAATCAGCACTGGGGAATGGTGATGACTCCTGATTGCCACCCTACTCCCGGCCGGGAAGCGCTCGACACCTCAAACACTCTCGCCCCTAATCCGCGCGGGACCTTGATCGTGACAGACCAGCCGTTAGGTGACATCGGACGGTAAGGGAATAGGAAACGAGCCCCTTTTAAAATCCTGACTTATGCCCTGGAGAAAAGAAGGTGTGGTCCTAAAGGAGCAAGAAAGCGCCACCGCCCCTTATCACTCAGGGTCCGAGATGCGCGCACGTTATGGGAGAAGATTGGCCGAGTGAGCCCCGGAGCTCTCGTGAAGATGGAAGGCGCTGCCGCCTTGCTGTTTTGCTCGATACATAGCGGTGTCGGCGTGCTTCAGTAATTCGTCGACCGGTTGATCGTCGTGAGGATAAATCGTAATTCCGATGCTGACACCGATAGAGATGTGATGCCCCTTTAACTCGAACGCTGTCGCAATGGATTCCGCGATGCGTTTTGCCACCACGATGATGTTCTGTTCGGAAGAGGCCCCTTCTAGAATAATCGTGAATTCATCCCCTCCCATTCGGGCCACGGTGTCGACTTCCCGCACACAAGCGTGAAGTCGCTCAGATACGGCTTTGAGTAGTTCGTCGCCCACGTCGTGACCGAAGGTATCATTCACCGCTTTGAATCGATCGAGATCGAGCAGCATGAGACCAATCGGTTGCTGCATGCGCTTGCTCCGAGCCATGGCTTGAACCAGCCGATCACGAAAGAGACTGCGATTCACCAGCCCGGTCAACTGATCGTATTGGGCGAGATAGGTCAAGCGCTCTTCGGAGCGTTTCCGCTCAATGGAATAGCGGACGGCACGAGCCAATAGCTCGGGATGACCCTGACCTTTCACAAGATAATCCTGGGCTCCTTGTTGGACGGCTTGAAGAGCCAGGCTTTGGTCGCTTACCCCACTTAGGACGACAACGGGCATGGTTGGACTGGTGGCGTGCACTTGTCTGACTGTCGGAAGGCCGAATGCATCCGGGAGTGAAAGGTCCAAGAGGACGGCATCGAATCGCTCACGACTCAGAAGTGAGAGTCCATCTCCCAGCGTTTTCGCACGGGTTATCTGGAACTCCTCGATGCTCCATTCAGAGAGGAGATCCTGTGTGAATTGAGCGTCGATGTCATTGTCTTCGACGAGGAGCACTTTGATCATCCGGCACCCTCGCTACTACGGCAGCCGCATTAAATTCTGCCAAAAGCTTTGGCAATTGACAGTGAAAAAGACCCGCCAGCATGAGAGAGTGATTATAGCCAAGAGGAGCGGGGGTACCAAGAAAATGCGACAATACGGTGAGAAGTCATCGTGTCATTCGAAGGAGGCCAGAGCACAGATCATCATGACGGCGTAAAGCACACGCCACCATTCTTCCCGATTAAGCCCTGACCACCACAACAAATAGATGCAAGGGTAAAGAAACCCAACCCCGATCAATGACGAGGTGCCCAGGAATCCTTCGGCGGATTACCTAGATACAGGCGACCCTGTTTTACCCTACATGGAGCGCTTCGGCTCGGCGTCGAACCTCTTCGGCTTTTTGCGACTGTCCGAGATTGTCGTAGAGTGAGGCGATATTCGCATGCAAGTGGGACAAGAGTTGCCCCAACTGTGCTTCCTGTGCAATCACGTTCGCTTCGAGCGCCAGTTTCTTTTCCTCGCTCCGACGGAAGCGCTCCTCAAGCCGCTGCACGAGTTGGATCCAGCCTTTGACCTTCCCGGAGTCTAGGTCAGGGAGGGTCGGCAACGCTTCAGCACGATCCAGAGATTTTTCTGTTTGATTCATCCAATTGATGAAGACAAGAAAATCACCAAGCGTAATTTTAAGTGCGGATGAGGCGCCTTCTTCTTCAATGACAAGGTCTTCCATGAGGACTCCTTATACAGAAAATTAATGCGGATAGCGGATGGCAGAGGAACAAAATGCTTCTGCCACATTTCCGGTAAGTTTTCTGTTACCGGCTCCTGAAAAGCGAATAAGAGCTCGGCGAATTCAACGCGAGCCACCTCCTTTCTCTGTCTGGTCTTTGGCGAGTAACGGAGAGCAGGTCCAAGAGTGGGCAATTCATAGACTACATCCGGTAGTACTCGTCGAGTAATACTGCGCCAGCAATGGTGTTGTCAACTGGTCTAGCCGGGAAATAAAAAACATAAAAATCTCTCAGGTTCTTAGGCAGGTCGAAGAAGTCAGAAACATCATGAAGTGAAGTTGATTATCCTTGAGGGGATAGAGGGGGAACGTTCAGATAGATTCCATGGGGGAGACGTTCGGGGCCGATTGTCGCTTCGCAGGCATACCCTGGCTCGAAGGGCCAAAGGAGGGATCGACCTACCCAAGAGCCTCTTATGTGGATCGCGCTCAATGAGACTTGTAGCCGAGCTGCCTCCTCGCGGACCGTGGAGAGGCAGCCATCGTAGGAATATGCGCGGCGGCCTAATATGATTGGGTCGCCAGTCTGGGTATGGTATGCAGTATAGGGTTCTGCGCAGCCTGTCAGGAGCAGGATCATGGTGAGGAAAAGACTTTTCGTCATGTGCCTTGCCTCCTCGGTAATGGGCTTCAGGAATGCACCCATTGCCATGCACTGGCTCGAGATGGCAGCTCGAAAGGGACCCGGTTCTTGACGAGCCGACCTAAGCGTATTTGGTCTTCACCAGGCATCTGGATAAATTCGACGCCAAACCGTCGTCCATCGCACCAGCGTACTTTTGCTAAGCCGACCCTGAGCGGAGACGAGATATCAGGAACGAGCATTCTCATCTCAAGATAGGATCCGGGTTTCACCCGTTTTCGACTGTGCACAGCACAGCCGGGGACAGACACGTTGAGTACAGTTCCCTCTCCCACATAGGCTTCCCCGGCAAACACCACGGGAAAGTGTGTGTCTATTCGTTCGCAGTACCGCAGCTTTGCCATAGCAGTCGACTTTTCATCACTCGGACGTTTAGATGAAGCGAGCGTATCACATCCTCCCTCAACACGCGAGAGTGCCCCTCGTTCGTAGGTGTAAGCCAGACCAGGGTGCCTCTGGCACCTACTCCCATGTCCCATGAACCTCTAGGGATCAAAATGAAAGCCTGCACCCAACTTTCATTCGAACTCTAGGCTTGTAGGTAATCAAGCCCATTGGAAGCACTTGACAAGAAAGCGCTTGTCATACATCCAAGATGACCCTGGACTCGCAAGTGCGACGGGCCACTGTGCAAATTAATAGTCCGAGATTTCGTCCGGACATTTAAAGTTACAACGGACAAAAGCAGGTTACGGGCCTGTCCGAAGCGGCTGAGGCGATTGCGTTTGGAAGATCAATCGGAATGTTGAAGCAGTGGGGACCTTAAACAGGTTTCTCAGCGACATAATCCAAATACTTCCACAGTTCCTTGGCTTCTTCTTCGCCGAATACCAACGGGGAATTGTTGGCGGACCCGGCAAAAAAGACCTTCAGCGACATTTCATCTTGCCAAAACTGTGCTTCACAGTAGCTCACACTATCGAGGTCTAAGGCTTTTTTGCCAATACGAACGAAGTGCATAGCGTTTTTCCTCGCGCAGAGGTAACTCCTGGCCGACTATATCACCTCATGGTCGGGGGGCAAACGGTTATCATATTTGTCGCACAGTCTATAACTTCTGTGGTAGGTAATCTGTCGCAACGCGTGTGCTGGGTTTATCACACGTTCAGAGCAGGCAAAACAGCAAGCACGAAAGTTTTTCTGTAGGCCGGAGCTTACAATTTCTGTCGATATTCCCGCGGTGCGGACGGCTTCCTAGGGCTATTCCTAGTAAAACGAAATGGCTTCTCAGAGTAAATTTCCCCTGGACAGCACATTGCCGCTTTGGCATTTGTCTGGCGCTGAATAATCATCGATCAATGTGGTGATGGATGGCTGTAGAAACTCAATCGGCTCAGATACAGGAGACGCTGTCAGTTGTAAGAAATTCGTCCCCGGTGTTGTCCGCTTGTTGTGTCTGCGATCTCATTCGCGACGAGTCTGAAGCGCCCTCTGTTGTTGCGCGTTGGGTCACGCAGGAAAGATATCGCCAACTGCATGGGGTGAACCCGGCACATTGTCTTCTCTCCCACACCTATTGTCCCGAATGCTTTATGGAGTTCATGAACAGGATGAGGGCAACCCAGT
>JBBRRM010000112.1:0-8358 GCA_038275915.1 Nitrospirales bacterium | reverse complement strand
TAAGATGATCGGGGCCAATACAGAAGACATAGAGCTCGCGATCCACGAATGGAGGTTTCTTCGCCGAAAAATCTGCGAGCGCCTGTTTGCGGCCGGCCGACTCGTAGTGTGCCACTGCCTTCTGGAGCATCGCCTTGGCCTCGGCCGTCGTAGCGCGATCGGCTGCAGAGAGTGCTGAACTGAAAGAAACAGCAATGCCGGCGGCCAGAATCAATGAAGTGATCTTGGGTCTCATTGCATATGCCCCCTCTGCCTCTAGGAATGCCTGGGCTAGTAAGTCATCTGCGACAGAAATCACATGATCCAAGCGATTGAGACACTGCCCCGTTATTCACATATTTCCATAGAAGTATCAATCGCTTATAAGGACATGTCAAGGACACATCCTGCCAACCGGCAAGGACTCCAGGGTAACCCCCCAATCCGAGTGTCACCATGTACAGATACGATTTCCGCTGGCCATCATGGCAGAGGGCCTGATGTCGATTTTTGCCCTCTTCGACGACTATCTTATGTGAATAGGCGTTCGACTGTGAATCTAAGCGGCGTCGCCGTGACCCCTGGATCCCATTGTCGCTTTTAGGCTTTGGGAACTACTCCAGGAATAGCAGCCGCCCGCATCCCTATCGGAGGTTTAGGACCTATGAAATATCTGCTTATGTGCTGCACCGAGGAGAAAAAGCTGGCAGGTCTGTCCAGACACGAATGCGATGCCCTGATGGACAAAACCTCCGCCTACTGCGAGGCACTCAGCAAGAGTGGCCACCTCATCATGGCGCAGGCGCTCGAGCCGGTTCAAGCGGCCATCACGGTACGGGTCAGAGATAAAAAACTGTCCACGACCGACGGTCCGTCTGCCGAAACAAAAGAGCAGCTTGGCGGGTTCTTTCTCATCCATGCCAGAGATCTCAACGAGGCCATCCAGGTGGCCTCGAGATTTCCATCGGTACGTTTCGGAAGCATGGAGGTGCGGCCTCTCAGGGAGCTGTCACGGCTGTAACCAAAGGCAGGTAAAAGTTATACGCGACTTTCCATCCTCAATGGGAGCCATAGACCTCATTTAAGGAGTGCGCATGAGTGATGAACAGGAAATACGTCACTTAGTGGCGACATGGATGGCGGCGACGAAAGCAGGTGACATTGAAACGGTCTTAAGCTTGATGGCGGAAGATGTCGTATTCCTACGACCTGGTCATCCGCCCATGATGGGAAAGGCGGCATTCGCCGCCGCAGCGGGAGCTCAATCGGATCAAGGACCGCCTAAGTTCGACGGCACGAGTGAGATTCAAGAGATCAAGGTATTAGGAGAATGGGCATTTATGTGGGCAAAGCTATCGGTCGTGGTGACTCCGCCCGGGGGTGCTCCGTTGATGACGCGCGCCGGACATACGCTTTCCATCGTCAAAAAGCACAACGGCAAATGGGTCTTGGCGCGTGATGCGAATATGCTGTCCCCCGTGTCAACATCCGGCGGATGAGACCCAAGAACTGGGACATGTATGGGATAGCCCGTTTCACCCGTGGCATGGAGATCTAGGGGGTATGCACAAAGACATATTCATGGAGGCATCCACATGAAATACATGTTGCTGATATACAGCGATGAGCAAGCGTTGAGCGAGACCGAGCGGCAAGAGTGTTACGTGGAGTCCACGCAACTTGCCCATGACATTCATGCCAGCGGAGAGTATGTGGCCGCCAACCCCTTGCATCCTACCGCTATGGCGACCAGCGTCAGGATGCGCAACGGAAAACGGCTGGTGACCGACGGCCCGTTCGCGGAAACGCGCGAACAGTTGGGCGGCTACTTCCTCATCGAGGCCAAGAATCTGGACGAAGCAATCGCCATCGCCGCTCGTATCCCCATGGCACGCAAGGGGACCGTCGAGGTGAGACCGGTCATCGACATCCCCGGCCTGCCGAGTGCAGGCTGTTGAAAATGGCCGCCAGCTTCGTTCTCAGTCGCGTCTCTCGCTGCGGCGTAGCGCAAGGCTACGCCGCACTCGCGTCGCTCCCTGCGGCCTTGCTGGACAGCCATTTTGAACAGCCTGTGGTGCTAACGGCGCGATGAACAAAGCACCCACCGGGTTATTGTAGTGAGAGGACAATGAACGCATTCCTTGCTCAGCAAAGTGTTGTCGATCTGGGGCACTGTCGAACGACTATTAGTTGTTGAAGGAGGGAGTTTCATGAAATACATGCTGCTGGTTCATCATAATGAAGAGGATTTCGGAAAATTCAATGAGAGCAAACGACAGCAGATGCTTGAGGAATCCGTGCAACTGACGCATCAACTCCATGCCAACGGGCAATACCTGAGCGCGTCGCCGCTGCAGCCGGAGTCGACGGCCGCTGTCGTTCAGGTACGTGACGGAAAGCCCTTCGTGACCGATGGTCCATTCGTGGAGACGCGGGAGCAACTCGCCGGCTATTTCTTGATCAACGCCAAGGATCGTGAAGAGGCGATTGCGATCGCCACACGGGTTCCCGGAGCCCGTATCGGAACCGTCGAAGTCAGGCCGGTGAAGGAGGTTGCGGGTCTGCCGACCACTCACTGAAAGGAACCGCCGCTGAGTTAATAGAAAGGAGCAATAGGCCATGCAAAAAATCACCCCGTGTTTATGGTTTGACGATCAAGCCGAAGCAGCGGCGAAATTTTATGTGTCGATTTTTAAGCATTCCAAGCTCGGACACGTAACCCGCTATGGAGAGGCCGGGGCAGAGGTTTCTGGAAGACCGAAAGGGTCAGTGATGACTGTGACTTTTGAGATCGAGGGGCAGGAGTTCATGGCGTTAAACGGCGGGCCGCTATTCCATTTCAGTGAGGCCATTTCATTCATGGTGCAGTGCGAGTCGCAGAAGGAAATAGACGAGATGTGGGAGAAGCTGTCCCAAGGTGGAACGAAAGGGCAATGCGGCTGGCTGAAAGACAAATACGGCTTGTCCTGGCAGATTATTTCTCCTGGGTGGGAGGAGATGATCTTAGACAAAGATCCCGAAAAGTCGGAACGCGTCATGCAGGCCATTCTTACTATGGGCAAGCCCGATATCGAGGCTCTCAAGCAAGCATATGAGCAGCCTTAGTCCAGCAAAGTCGGAACGCTGGTGGTAATTCCGGCCGCGTTAGAATCTGGTACGCAGAACAGTCTAGTAAGGAATTGATGAAGTTCGGAGAAGCTTCTGGCATCGGGGCGACCGTTTCTAGAAATAGGATGGCAACAGACATTTCAGGAAGGAGCAGCGTATGAGTCGCGTACGGCTATTGGTCGGAACGAAGAAGGGTGCATTCATTCTGACGTCGGATGGCACGCGCAAACAGTGGGATGTCAGCGCTCCGCACTTTTCCGGATGGGAAATGTACCATCTCAAGGCTTCGCCAGTTGAGCCGGACCGCATCTATGCTTCTCAAACCAGTGGCTGGTTCGGACAAATCATTCAGCGTTCCGATGACGGCGGCAAAACCTGGCATCAACCGGGGACACCACCCGGCGAACCGACGACGACTCCTGACGGCACGCCGAAGGGAGAGAGCAACAAATTCGTGTATGACACGTCTGCGGAAACCGGGAAACCGCTCACGACTCACCAGCATTACGACGGCACACAGCGTCCCTGGGAATTCAAACGGGTCTGGCATCTCGAACCGTCGTTGACCGATCCGAATACAGTCTACGCGGGTGTCGAAGACGCGGCCTTGTTCCGCTCGACCGATGCCGGTCAGACTTGGCAGGAACTTGCCGGGCTCCGCGACGTCAAGGGACCCCTCTGGCAGCCGGGAGCCGGCGGGATGTGTTTGCATACGATCATGCAGGACCGCACCAATCCTCAACGTATGTATGTGGCCATCTCGGCTGCAGGAGCATTCCGGACCGATGACGGCGGCAAAACCTGGCGGGCAATCAATCGAGGGTTGAAATCTCAGTTTGAACTGCCCGACCCGGACGCGGAGGTCGGACACTGTGTGCATCGTATTGCGATGCATCCGACGCGCCCCAACGTCCTGTTCATGCAGAAACATTGGGATGTCATGCGGAGCGACGATGCCGGCGAGTCTTGGCACGAGATCAGCGGGAACCTACCCACTGATTTCGGATTCCCGATTGACGTGCACGCCCATGAACCTGAGACCATCTATGTCGTTCCGATCAAGAGCGACTCGGAGCATTTTGTGCCCGATGGAAAGTTGCGTGTGTACCGCAGCAAGACGGGCGGGAACGAATGGGAAGCCTTGACGAAGGGACTGCCTCAGCGCGATTGCTATGTAAACGTGCTGCGCGATGCGATGTCCGTCGATTCGCTTGATCCCTGTGGCATCTATTTTGGGACCTCTGGCGGTCAAGTGTATGGTTCGACTGATGCCGGCGACAGTTGGACCGCGATTGTGCGGGATCTTCCGGCTGTATTATCCGTGGAGGTCCAAACGCTATGACGGCTGATGAAAATGGCCGCCAGCTTCGTTCTCAGTCGCGACCCTCGCTGCGACGTACCCCAGAGGGTACGCCTCACTTGCGTCGCTCCCTGCGGCCTCGCTGGACGACCATTTTGACCAGCCGTAGGGTGGAGTGGTCGTCACATATGCCCAGGAACTGAAAGACATGATACGAGTCGTGCTCCCGGGACATTTACGGACCTTGGCGCGTGTTGACGGCGAGGTGACGTTGGAGGTAACCGGTCCAGTCACTCAGCGGGCGATTCTCGATGCACTGGAGGCCCGGTATCCGATGTTGCGGGGAACGGTTCGTGACCACGTGACACTCAAGCGCCGAGCATTCGTGAGGTTCTTCGCCTGTGAGCAGGATCTCTCTCACGAATCGGAGGACGTCCCGCTTCCGGATGCAGTCGCGACAGGAACCGAGCCATTTCTTATTGTGGGAGCCATGGCTGGAGGCTAGCCTAAGACGAAGGAAGCGGCGCGTGATGGACCAACAAGGAGGAATCTATGAGCACGAAAGCAAAATCAAAATCGAAAGCCAAGACATCGAAAGCGAAGACAAAGGACAGGAAGGGAACTCACATCACCCCGAGGATTGTCTGGTTTGAAATCCCGGCGGACAATCCCCAGCGTGCGAAGAAATTCTACAGTTCGTTGTTCGGCTGGAAAGTCGAGCCGTTTCCAGGGATGACGGATTACTGGCACATCGACACAGGCGGCGGAGACGACACACCGGACGGCGGGCTGATGGTGCGCAAACACCCTGCGCAGCCCATCACAAACTACGTCGCGGTTGCCTCGGTGGACAAATCGGCGGCAAAGGTCGAAAAACTCGGCGGCAAAATCTGCAAGTCCAAAACTGCGGTCCCGCAAATGGGCTACTTCGTCATCTGCCAGGACACGGAAGACAACATGTTCGCTCTTTGGGAACCGGACATGAAGGCCAAATAAAATAAGAGCGGATTGCGCAAGACAAATTGAAAGACCCGGGGAGGAGGCCTTCATGCTATCGGATACACAAACCGATTCCGTCTCGAAAAAAATGCTCTGGGCCGGATACATCATCAGCGCCCTTCCGGTACTGATGTTGATCGTCAGCGGAGCCATGAAATTGGTGAAGTCGGCTCCTGTCGTGGAGGGATTCGTTCGATTCGGATATCCCGTGAGCCTTGCTCTTGGAATAGGGCTGGTCGAACTCGCCTGTGTTGCGATCTATATGATCCCAAAGACATCCGTTTTTGGTGCAATCCTATTGACGGGATATCTTGGCGGCGCCACCGCGACCCATCTGCGCATCGGCGATCCGTTCTTTGCCCCGATCGTGCTCGGTGTATTGGTCTGGGGAGGGCTATGCCTTCGCGATGCCCGGTTGCGCGCCCTGCTACCGTTGCGATCTTAGCCTGCGGGAGGACCAGGGAGCCATGTCGATTCGTGACCATTCGTTCGACTAGAGATAGAACTAGGTCCGGTCGCGCGTGACTGTCCGGGAGCCTGGCTCGTCACCTTCACCACAAGGAGTTGTTGCCATGCGATTCATGATGCTGATGATCCCCAAAGGGTACGAGAAAGCCGCGCCAGGCACCGTGCCGGACGCCAAGGCCGTTGCTGCGATGATGAAATACAACGAATCCCTGCAGAAGGCCGGGGTGCTACTCTCGCTCGACGGTCTGCATCCGCGCTCGACTGGTGCACGGGTCTCATTCTCCGGAGAAAAGCCCACCGTGACTGATGGATCCTTCATCGAGACGAAGGAGGCGCTCGGTGGCTACTGGATGATTCAGGTGAAGTCGAAGGAAGAGGCCATCGAATGGGCCAAGCGCTGCCCCGCTTCAGACAATGAGGAGATCGAGCTCCGCCAAGTGTTCGAGATGTCAGACTTCCCTGCCGATGTCCAGGAGGCTGCGGCCAAGTTTCCTGATTTACAGGCGCAATCTGAGCAGTGGAAGAAAGCGTGACAGGCTAATCACGGTCGCCCCGCGTTCACTATGGCCAGCATGATCGGCAAACAGTTTGAGAAACGTTTGCCAAAACCTTCTTTTCTCCGCACTTGGGCTTGATCGCTGACCGGTTCGGCGAGTCATGGATAGTCTATGTAGCGCCATGACTTCCGAGCGAGGGTATGACCTGAAAGGCACGAGCGAAATCGACTTTCATGGCGCCACACCGACGTCTCCGAACGCCTAACGGCGCACACGGGCCATTGTAATTCGGCATTCAAAATCACCTCGTTGACATGTTTCGCCTCAGGGGGTAGCTTCGCCCGACATGATGATAGGATCGATAATCGTCTACCTGACTCGACTACGTGTCCTGCTCGGGTACCTGACGTCACCTTTCTGTACTGGATCGGTCTGCCTCGGCATGGTCGCGGTAATGTGGTGGGCCGGCGGCCCACCGGCGATCTCTCAAGCCCGGTTCACTACTGTGTTGGTGTCGGTGGTCAAAGACAAAGTGATGCGATGGCTCTTCAAGGAGACGAACGGGTGCAGGGCATTGAACAGACCGGCGACGCCTTTCTGGTTAAGACGACTCGACGGACGTTGATGTTTCGCAGTCGGATGTCCGGCTGGACCGAAATGAATTGATGTGGGGGTGGCTGGCCTGCTTCAAGAGGACGTACTGCTGGTTTTGAACGAGACCGCGCGCACCGGCCACAGGACGAGTTACTTGCCGGCAGAGTCGTCGATGGCGGGGCCTGTCCGCTTCCGGTTGTTGAGGGAACTTTCTGCATCGAGACGACGGCCGGATTCTGTCCGAGCATTCAAGTCCGAGTCTTTCGGCTGGACTCGATGGCGGGGCAATTGGCAGCGCGTGCCGGTGGGGTTGCAGCGTCCCCGTCGGGTTTGTAGGGGAAGGGGAGAGTCGTCCTGAATCGCGGGTCCTGTTCTGGGGTCGAGTGCTGACGAATCAGCGCCTTGTGCTGAGACGGTCATGCCGAGCAGCAGGGCGGCGAAGATGCCGATCATGTTTATTCTAAGGTTGTTGCGTCTCATCGATCGATTCATAGCAGATCATGGACAGGAGTCAACACGTTGGTGAGTTCCTTCCGCAGCTGCACGTTCTGATTCGGGCCTGGTTGCACTCACGGGCGTGAGACTCCTCCATATGATGACACGATCACACCAGACCGGCCTGGTCTTAATTGCGGCGTTTAAAGTCGTGAAAGGCCTGCTGTTGCTCCTCGTCGGCTTGGGAATGCTCAAGTTGGTCCATGCCGACATTGCTACACTATTCTCTCAACTGATCGAGGCGCTTCATTTACATGCAGAATCCCGCATCCTTCATGCGCTGGTCCTCAAGGTGGATGCGCTCCAACCCCATAGTGTGTTTGTCATGGGGGTGGTCAGTCTGAGCCATGCCGCCTTATTACTTGTGGAGGGGGTGGGGCTCTGGCTTGAAGTTTCGTGGGCCGCGTATCTCACGGTCGTCTCGACGAGCCTGCTGCTTCCCTTCGAACTCTATGAAGTGCTCCAGCAGATGTCGGCGCTCCGGATTGGCGTGCTTCTCCTGAATCTCGCGATTGTGTTTTACCTCATCATGCAATTGAGGCGGCACACCTTGCATTCGGGTGCTACGGTGCGTGCGGGAGTGGCCTGTGCTGCGTATGATTCAGAGGCCCCAAGAAAATCCTGAGGCCTCGGTCATGTGCCGAAGACTGTGCTCCAGGCTAGCGGGTTTTGTTGTTGTGCTTCTTCCGAAATATCTTCTGGCTTTGCTTGTTCTCTTTATTTTGGATGCGAGCTTGTTCGCCAGCTCCAACGTGACCATCGGCCCCGGCCCGTGCCTCAGCCCTGTTGACGCGAGCCTGGCCCCCTTCCAGTTTCGAAGCTTCTTTGTTGGTGAGTTGTCCTGACTGAACCCCTTGTTCGATGCGGTTCTGTTGATTGATGTTCCGCTGCACATCGCTTTGCATGCGCTGCGAGGAG